>JANNTD010000351.1:0-2829 GCA_031403315.1 Planctomycetota bacterium | reverse complement strand
GCGAGGTCAAAAGCCCATGATTTCGGTTGCGTACCGAGTAACTCAGACGGCCAACCGTAATCGCGATGCAATCGGGCCAATGCAGCAAAGGTGATGACCGGTTCGACCCACAGGGTGAGGGGCCGTGGAACTACAGTTCGCAAACCAGTCCAAAACAATTGTTCGAACGCCGTACTTCGAGCCGCCCTGTATCGGCCGCCACCATGATCGATCACGAGACCGCAGTCGATCGCGTACATGCAGTCGTGCGCATCTTCTACACTTACAACGATAGAGGCCTCGCGAAATCCTTCAAGGGGATATTGACGCCGTGCGTCGTGGCAAAAGACAGGTAGCCACTCGCGGGTCACGCGTTCTCTGAACTCTGCTATGGATTCCGTTGCCGGCACTCTTCCTCCCGAAGCGGCCTAACGACAAGTTGAGCGGCCCGCCGCCACCGCTGCTTGGAAGAAGAAGCTGCGAACCGGCGGGTCCGCTCGAACGCTGGGTTGGGCGTCGGTTTCCCAGAATGCCCAGGTCTGAAATCGGCCAACCGCCGGCCATTCGTACTTGCGTCAGCTGACATGATGTCGACTATCGTTCTGTCATACACGCTGGTACCCAAGCGTTCGATGGGCATTATTGAATCACGTCGTCGGCCCGCATTAGGAGCGACGGCGGGATGCTTAGACCGAGTGTTTTGGCGGCCCTCAGGTTGACGATGAGGCGATACTGGAGAGGCTGTTCGACGGGCAAGTCCCCCGCTTTCGCCCCTTTGAGAATTTTGTCCACGTAAACGGCAGCCTGTCGGCTCGCATCGCGGATGCTCGGGCCGTAGCCCAGGAGCGCTAGGCCTTCAACGTATTCCGGTGCACCAACGAACGTTGGCACTTTGTGCATGGCTGCGAGCTCGTGAATCCGTTTCCGATTGTGGAACGTGAGTGGATCGCCGACTACGAATACGGCGTCGAGCCTGCGCAGATTGCCGGCGGTCATGGTGGTCTCGATGTCATCCGCGCTCCGGATCTCCAGCTGATGAAGCTCGATCTTTAACCTCTGGGCGGCGGCGGCCAGTTGAGGCGCGCTCGCAGTTGCGTAGTTGAGTGGATTCCCTGCGTTAACCAGCAACCCAACGCGCGCGGTGCTTGGAATTGCCTCTTTGATCAGCTCCAGCGTCTTTGCCATGAAGCCTTCGGGAATCGCGCTCGTTACCCCAGTAATGTTGCCGCCGGGTCGCGCCAGGCTCGCGACAAAGCCCATCCCGACCGGATCCGAAACCGCAAACATCACGACGGGGATCGAGGATGTAGCGCGCTGCACGGCTCGGACGTTGGGCGGGGCTGCCACGACGATAACATCGACATTGAGACGAACAAGCTCGGAGGCGAGTTGTGGTGCGCGCTCGATATTCCCCTCGGTATAGCGGCGCTCGATGATGATGTTCTGACCATCGACCCACCCTAGCGCGCGCAGCCCGTCGGCGAGCGGATCAGGGCCTTCCTGGAGAGAGTTGCCTAGAAATCCAACACGCGGAAGCCGAACGGCGGACTGACCGTCGGCAGGGAGCGTCACAAAGACGCCTGAGGCCAGAATTACCCCGATGACAAAACGTAATGCCATCATGCGCGCCCCCGTGGATGTGACGACTTCAATTCTCGACATCGGTGTCCAGCATTTCAAGTACTTTGTCGTTCCGCCATAGAAGGTGCGAATGTCCACTCAGGTCGTCAAACGGACGAGACAGCATCCTTGACGCCCAACGTTCTAGCTAACCGGCGGGCCGCGCCAATGCTTGCGAGAAACGAGCAGCGTGCCGGCCCGTCCGGTTGAGCGCAGGGTTAGGCCACCGTTTGCTCGCCACCGAGAAACGCCCTGACCCGAGCGGCGGCAAATGCCGCGGCGGCAAATAGTAGACAGTAGGCAAGCAGAAAACCGATGCCAACAACGACGAGTGGCCCCACTTTGAGGAAGAGTAGCTCATAGCTCAGTTGCCCGATGAAGCTGCCGAAATAGTGCGCCCAAATTGGCTTTGGGGAAACGGCTCCGGCGATCAGACCCGTGACCACCAACGCGCCGGAGTAGAAGATGCCGTCCGCGTCCCAGGGCTCCTTGTGACCTGCAACCCACGGTGACAGGAGCCAGATCGTCGCGCCAAGCACCGCAGCTACAACGAACGTGACCGCGGCACGGTGCTTCATCGGAGGCCTAACGTACCAGGTAACCGGCGCGCGAGAGGCGGGCGAAGCCCCGCCGAGGCGCGTCCGCGTTGACCGCCGGGTTAGGCCGCATCGGAAACCTTGGGCAGGGGCTGCACGGCCAGGTGCGCGGGCCAAGACTCCGGAATGGGCGGCAAATTCGTATCCCAGAGTGGAACGATGCGACATAGGCGACCGTCCGGCGAGATCTCTGAAACTGACTCACCGCGCGCGACTACGGAACCATCTCGCCGGACAATCGCGTTGGCGGAGCGCACGATGTTGTCGAAAGTCATGAGCCCGCTCGCCAAGACTAACCGACAATCTGGGAAGTTTGTGTGGAAGCCGGCGATCTTCTCTGAGATTGCGACATACCCGGCGTAGACACTACTGTGCCCCCAGATTGCGCAGCCCGGAGTAAGGCACTGAGCGAGAAGTTCACCGCGGCGGATTGGATCGTGCTCGGCGAAAGCCTCAAAGTAGACTTCAAGCACTTCGAGCAATTTGGCTGTGTTCATCGGCGTAGCGGTCGGAGTTCGGAGTATGCAGCCTAACGTGGCTGTAGAAAAACCCCAGCCTACGTGGAACGATTGTGCGTATCAAGGTCGAAGGAGGAGCATCGACGAACTGGGGAACGATTATGGCCCGCTACAAG
>JANNTD010000350.1:0-2534 GCA_031403315.1 Planctomycetota bacterium | reverse complement strand
GCCGAGTTGCCGCTGATCGTGCTGTTCTGCACCGTTAAAGTGCCTCTGTCGGGAATGAACAGGCCGCTGTTGAAGATGCCGCCGCCCACGCTGGCCTTGTTGCCGGTGATCGTGCAGTTCTGCACCGTCAGGTTTTCCTTCGTCCAGATGCCCCCGCCCGCCGATCCAGCCGCGTTTCCTCCGGAAATGGTTAGGCCATTGATGGTGACGGTCTTGATGCTGGCCCCCAAGTCGTCCACTTCAAAGACGCGGGGTCCGTCGTTCCCACTGACCGTCACCAGACCCGCCCCCGGGCCCGAAATTGTCAGATCGCTCCGGAGTCCCAACTGGCCCTGGTTGAGCGAGATCGTGCCGCTCAGGCCGGCCTGGAACCGGATTTCGTCGGCGCCGCTGCCGCTCGGGCCGCCAGGTGAGACCTGCACGTCGTTGTTGGCCGCCTCGATCGCGTCGCGCAATGTCACGATGGCGTTGGTTAAATTGACGGCCCCATCCGTCAGGCTGTTGACGGTGAGAATCGCCAGCGCCAGGCGCTCTTCGAGCGGCTCGATCCGCAGCCGGCGCGAATAGAGGTGGCCGGCCCGCTGCTTCCCGGTCGAGCGGTGATGAAGTCGTTGTTTGGCCGAATCGTTGCGACAGCTACGACGAGACATGGGATGACTCCTCACCGGGCTGTCAGGCATTGGACAAGTGCTCCCAATATAGCTGCCCCCAGAGCGGAACATCAAGAAAATTCGGCCGATGGTTGCAGTAAATTCATTCGCCGCTGGGCTGGACCGCTTGAAATAGGGCCACCCGCTCGGCGACAATACGAGATTCTCCACGGAGGACCCGTCATGGATTTGAGAGACGTTGAGAAGATCGCCCATCATCTGGCCGACAAGTTCGCTCACACCGGGCTCACATTCGACGATGTGCTCATCGAACCGCGGTTCAGCACCGTCGTGCCCACCGAGGTCGAAGTCGGCACCCGGCTCACGCACCGCATCTCGATGAACATCCCGATCCTCAGTTCGCCGATGGATACGGTGACCGAGAGCGCGATGGCGATCGCGCTCGCTCAAGAGGGCGGGCTCGGCGTGATCCACAAGAACATGTCGATCGAGCGGCAGACCGAAGAAGTCGACAAGGTGAAGCGCTCGGCCAATGGCATCATCGTCGACCCCATCACGCTGCCGCCCGATGCTAGCGTTGCTACGGCGCACCAGACGATGCAGCAGTCGAAAGTCAGCGGCATCCCGATCGTCGAGAACGGCAAGCTGGTGGGCATCATTACGCGCCGCGACCTGCGTTTTCTCGAGCACAACGATCTCGCTATCGCTCAAGTCATGACCAAGGACCACCTGGTGACAGCACAGGGGACCGTGACGCTTGAGCAAGCTGAGAAGATTTTGATGGCAAAAAAGGTCGAGAAGCTGCTTCTGGTGGACGAAAATAACAGACTGACCGGACTGATTACGATCAAAGACATCGACATGATGCGGCGCTTCCCGCAAGCAGCCAAAGACCCACAGGGTCGGCTGCGGGTGGGAGCCGCGGTCGGGGTGTTTGATTTTGAGCGGGCCGGCAGCCTGATCGCCAAAGACGTCGACTTCCTGGTCGTCGACAGCGCGCACGGCCACTCGGCCAACGTTGTCGAGACGGTCCGCCAAATCAAGCGGAGCTGGGACATCGACATCGTGGCCGGCAACGTGGCGACGCGCGACGGAGCGCGCGACCTCGCGTCGGCCGGCGCGGACGCGGTGAAAATCGGCATCGGGCCGGGATCGATCTGCACGACGCGGGTCATCTCCGGCGTCGGGGTGCCGCAGGTCACCGCGATTTACGAAGCCGCGCAGGCGATCGGTGGATCGAACGTCACGCTCATCGCCGATGGAGGCATTCGCTACTCGGGAGACATCACCAAAGCGCTCGCTGCCGGGGCCAATGCCGTGATGATCGGCGGCCTGCTGGCGGGGCTCGACGAAAGCCCGGGTGAACGCGTGCTGTACCAAGGCCGAACCTACAAGGCCTACCGCGGCATGGGTTCGTTGGGCGCGATGGTGAAAGGCTCGAGCGAGCGCTACCGCCAGGCGGGTGCGGAAACGAAAAACGGAAAACTTGTCCCTGAAGGCGTCGAGGGTCGCGTGCCGTACAAAGGCTCGCTCAGCCCGTTTTTGTATCAGCTTGTGGGCGGCTTGCGAGCCGGCATGGGCTACTGCGGCGCCAAAACGATCGACCAATTGCGCACGGAAGCGCGGTTCATACAAATCACGGCCGCCAGTGTGCGGGAGAATCATCCCCATGACATCGCCATCACGCAAGAAGCGCCCAACTACTCGGCCGAATACGCGGCCGGGGATGAATAGCCGGGAGCAGGGAGCAGGGAGCAGGGAGTCCGCGTCTGGTTTCCCAATTTTCAATTTGCATTTTGCATTTTGCAATTTGCAATCGCTGTTCTGCATTCGGTTGTGCCTCGCGATAAGTGCATTCCTTTTCTTGATGGCCGGCCATACAACGGCCGCCGAGTTGCAATGGCGCAAGAGCGGACCGAAGCG
>JANNTD010000349.1:0-5060 GCA_031403315.1 Planctomycetota bacterium | reverse complement strand
GATGCCTATCTCGTCACCGGCGAGGCGAACTACGCCCGCGTGGTCCGCGAGACGCTCGACTACGTGCTCCGCGACATGACCGACCCGGCCGGCGGATTCTACAGCACGGAAGACGCCGACAGCGAAGGCGAGGAGGGGCTGTTCTACACGTGGACGCCGGACGAAATCGACGCCGTGCTCGGCGAGGAGCGCGGGGCGACGTTTGGCCGCGTGTTCGATGTGTCGGACATCGGCAATTTTGAAGGCCGCAGCATTCTCAATCTGCCGAAGACGATCGAGCAATGTGCCAAACTGCTCAAGCGGACGCCGGAGGATTTGGCTCAGGAATTGGCGGAGTCGAAGAAACAACTGTTCGCTGTGCGCGAGAAGCGCGTGCATCCCAGCAAGGACGACAAAGTGATCGTCGCCTGGAATGGGCTCATGATCGACGCGATGGCACGCGCGGGGGCAGCCTTGGGCGAGCCGCGGTACGTTGCTGCGGCCGAAGCGGCGGCTATGTTCATCCATTCGAAAATGCGGCGCGACGACGGCCGGCTGTTGCACACGTGGCGCGACGGCCAAGCGAAGCTCGATGCGTACCTCGATGACTATGCGGCACTTGCCAATTCGTTCGTGACGCTCTATGAGGCGACTGGCTATGAGCGCTGGATCGACGAAGCGGTTCGACTCGTCGACGTCGTGCTGGACAAGTTCGCCGATCCGAGCGGTGGATTTTTCTACACGGCCAGCGACCACGAATCGCTGCTCGCGCGGACTAAAGAGCTCACCGACAGCAGTGTCCCAAGCGGCAACGCGCTGGCGGCGACGGCTTTGTTGCGATTGGGCAAGCTGCTGGGGCGGCGCGACTACCTCGACGCGGCGGCGAACACGCTGGCGACGGCGGTGCCGATCATGAAGCGGGCCCCCATGGCCGCCGGTCAGATGCTGCTCGCACTGGATCGTTATCTCGGACCCAGCCACGAATTGGTGCTCGTGGGCAGCCCAGGCAACGTGGAAGGCGTTCTGGCCGCGATCGAGAAACGTTACCTGCCGCGGACAGTGTTCGCTCGCCGGTGCGGGTGGGATCAATCGTCGCAGCTGGATGAGCTTTTTGCCGGTAAGGCGTCACCGCATGGCGAGCCGGTACTCTACGTGTGCGAGAACTCCGCCTGCCAGGAACCGGCGGTTGGACTCGCCGCGATTTCGGCGGCAATTGCAAAAATCTCCTAAACGCCACCGCTTGTTGATGAGCGTTTTTGTTGCCGCTGGCTGACCACGAGCACCAGGAAGATCGTGAAGACTTGCACTGGCGGGGGCACGTCGTCGGCGAACTCGGCGACTCGCGTCCGCGTGAACCAGCCGGTGGGGTGGATCGTGCCAACCTCGCGCTCGCCGGCAAGGAGCTGGTAATTGCGCGTGAACCAGCCGGCCGGTTGCAGGGACCATTTTTCGTCGACCGCCGAGAGCTCGAATCGCCGCGACCAGAAGCCGCGTCGCACGTCGCACACCGACTGGTCGCCGGCGAAGAGTTGAAAGCCGTCTTTCCACAGCGACACGCGGCGGATGGCAAAGGGGTGGCCGGCGATCGTGAATTCGCAGCCTTCGGTCCAGAGCGACATCTGTAGCGAGGCAACGACCTCGCCGCCGCGCTGGAGGTCGAAGTGCCGCGAAAAGAAGCCTTGCGGGACGATTTCCCATTGGTTGGCAGCGTCAAGTTCCCTTTGATTGGCAGCACTGGGCATGGCGGTTATTCAAGGAAATTAGGTCCGGCTTGGCAAGACCGGCGCAAAAAAGAAACCGCCTGCCCGGGCAGATCGGGCAGGCGGCAAGGAGGTATTGGAGGGTGAGAAGAGAGGGATCAATGGTTGGTCATAGGCTCGTTGGCTCCTGCGGGTTCGAAGTAACTTCGACACCCTCTCTTACGGCCGGCCGGCCGAGTGTTACAGCCGTCTGGGAATTCTTGAAGGGAAGCGGAAGCCGACGGGCGCATTCCCGTCTGGAGCTGGACCGTGCGTAGCGCTCGGCCGACTCTCGTCAAAGTTGTCCCAAACTGCGGGACTCCAACTGGTGCCAAGGATCACCCACCGCACGACTGGCAATCCGGACAAAAATACTTGACTTTGCCGCCCCCCCTCGATAGGCTCAACCATTCGTGCTTGCAAAACGGAGGTTGCGGCAGTCAGCTCTTTTCCTTATTAGTTGCTTCCGTTCGTGGCAGGTCAGCAGGCGGGAGGTGACGGCTCCGGCGCCCGGCGGATCTTGCGCCAGGCAGGATCTGGTCCCAGGCAGTTGGAACGGCCATTCCGTTTGACAGTTCTTCCGTTTGATAGTGGGCAGGACACAGACTCGGTCTCATTTTGACGACGCGCGTCGACGCGCGGTTCGTTCGAGAAAGGTGAGAATCCAATGATGCGCGGATTGTTTTCTTCGTTCGGTCGACGCTCGACAAGCAAACTCCCAAAGTCTCCCCGTCGCGGCAGCCGGCGATCGGGCCGCGGTGCGACGTCGCCAATTTCAGGCAAGCGTTTGTCACTGGAGCATTTGGAATCGCGCATCGCATTGAGCGCCGATCCGGTGCTCACGATGGTCCCGAATTTTGTCACGCACACGGACGCGGGCGTACTTCCCCTTCATCTGGCGACGTTCACCGACACGTTGGACTCGGCAAGCAGCCCGGGCCAATACACGTATTCAGTCGATTGGGGCGATGGGTCGACGGATAGCACCGGAATCGCAGATCGGTACGCCCTTCAGGAAGTCGTGGGCGGTCCGATCGTCGGCCGAGTCAGCGTCCCATTCATCGGCCAGCACTTCTACGATGACCCCGGCGACTACACTGTGACATTGTCGTTGACGGAAGTAGGCGGCAACACGGTCACTGGTTCAATGACGATCTCGGCGGAAGAACTGAACGAGGACCTCACCATCACTACATTTGGTGTGGTAACGAATGAAGGCGAGACCTTAGAATTGACGCTGGATTTCAATGAAGTGTATGAACCTGGGGAGATCAACTCCTGGACGATCAGCTGGGGAGATTTGACCGAAACGATCATCGGCGACCCCGCGACGGTGTCCCACGTCTACGCGGACGGTGACGGCGCACTTCCTCTAGTCGACGGCTTTCAGGGTTCCACCTATCCGATTACGGCGGTGGCGAACCTCAGCGTCGGCTTCCCCACCTCGGTCTCTGCGAACTTCCTCAACCACACAGTCAATGACGTGCCGGCGGCGATTTCGATCATTGGAGCGGTAGACGTCAATGAAGGCGACGTCTACACGCTCGACCTCTCGTCAATCGACCCCGGTTCGCTCAACGGGGGCGACGACCACATCATCGTTTGGTCGGTCGTCTGGGAAGACACTCTCGGCAATCCGTTCGGCGGATTCGAGGTGTTTCCCAGTAATTCGACCAGCGTGACGCATGTCTATGCCGACGGGGACGCCACTTACAATGTATTTGCGATTGCCCAAGACAGCGAAGGCAACGCGGTCGCGAGCAGCGCAATTGTCTTGACGGTGCACAACGTCGACCCAGTCGCAAACGCGGGCGGCGCGTATTCAGTGGACGAAGGCGGCACGGTCACGCTCAATGGCATCGGCATCGACTCGGCAGGCGACCTGGCGACTCTGGTGTTCGAATGGGACTTGGACGACAACGGCTCGTTCGAGACTGTCGGCGCGAATCCAATCTTTGACGCCACGAATCTCGACGGCAACGTCTCGTCGACGTACACCGTGAATCTGCGGGTGACGGACGATGATGGGGGCGTTTCGCTCGTCGACTCGGCGACGATCACCGTGGCGAACGTCGATCCGACGGTTGCGGCGGACAGCGCCTTGGTGACGGTCGACGAAGGACAGACGGCTGTCAACAGCGGCACCTTTGGCGATGTGCCGGACGACACCGTTTCGCTGGTAGCGTCGATCGGCATGGTCACCGGCTTGGGTGGCATCTGGAGCTGGACCTACGACGCCGACGACGGACCCGTGCCGAGTCAAACGGTGATGATCACGGCAACGGACGAAGACGGCGGTTCGAGCTTCGTCGAGTTCGACCTCGTCATCGACAACGTGGACCCGACGGCCGACGCCGGCGGACCGTATTTCACCTTCGACGACACGTCGATTACGCTTTCGGGCACGGGGACGGACCCGGCCGGAGCACTCGATCCGCTCACGTTTAGCTGGGACCTGGACGACAACGGTTCGTTCGAGACGAACGGCGCTAGCGTGACGTTCGACCCCGTGGCCCTCGGCTTCAGCGGCACGCAAACGCGGACGGTCAGCCTCAAGGTCAGCGATTTCGACGGCGGCGAGACGATCGTCGCCACGACCGTCGATCTCTTGGGCCAAGGGGTGCTGTTGATCGACGGCACGCTCTTCGTGGTCGGCAGCAACGCACAGAGCGACAACGTGACGGTTACCAGCTCGGGGAGCAACATCAGCGTTACCGCGTCGTTCAACGGTTCTACTCCCGTACTGTTCAACTCGGCGGACGTCGACGAAATTCAGATTCGCACGCGGAATGGAAACGACGTCGTTGTGATTGCGGCCTCGGTGACCACCAACACCACGATCGATGGCGGCGGCGGCAACGACTTGCTGGTTGGCGGCGGCGGCCGAGACGTCGTCCTCGGCGGCTCCGGCAGCGACTTCCTGTATGGCTCCGGCGGCAACGACGTGCTCCTGGGCGGAACGGGGAGCGACCAGATCTTCGGCGGAGCTGGAAACGACTCGATCGTGGGTGGCGACGGCAACGATATTGTCAACGGTGGAGCGGGCAGCGATCTGATGATCGGCAGCCAGGACAACGATTTGCTAACCGGCGGCAATGGCGAAGACATCCTCGTCGGCGGCGTCACGATTCACGACAGCAACGTCGCGGCGCTCGATGCGATCATGGCCATTTGGACCTCGGCGGCGAGCTTTAATAGCCGCGTCAATTCGCTGACCACCTCCGGAGGCCTGTTGCAGGCGGGCGTAGCCGTGTTCGACGACGACGATTTGGACATTCTCATCGGCGGTGCCGGGCGCGACCTGGTGTTCGGCGACACCAACCCATTTGACGGGGCGTTCGA
>JANNTD010000348.1:0-1488 GCA_031403315.1 Planctomycetota bacterium | reverse complement strand
GTCGCCCTGCCCGAAGTCGATGCCTCAGCCGAACGAGCTCGCCTCGAAAAGGACCTGGTCGAGTCAGTGGCGCACGCCGAGCGCCTCGAAAAGCAACTCGCCAACGAAACCTTCCGCTCAAAAGCCCCCGCCAACGTCATCCAGGGCATGGAAAACACGTTGAGCGAGACGAAGGACAAGATCGCAGGACTGCGGGAGCGGCTGGGGAGTCTGTAACCGGCGACCATCTTTGGAGTCGCGGGGCTCTGCCCCCGCTGGGGCCGGGAGGCCCGGTGCCTGCTCCGTGGATCACCGCCGAAGGCCTTGGCAGTGGGACTCAGCACAAATCGCGAACACACGTTTGGCGGCATGTCGCCAGCGCCCACTGAGGGGCGCGACTACAATTCCGAACGATGAACCTCATCGGTACCGGCCGCGGCACGGCCACCCGCTCACCCTCCTGGGCCGCCAACGGCATGGTGTGCTGCTCCCAACCTCTGGCGGCCGGCGCCGGCATCGACATGCTCAAGGCGGGCGGAAGCGCGATCGATGCCGCCATCGCCACAAACGCCTGCCTCGGGCTAATGGAGCCGACCGCCTGCGGGCTCGGCGGCGACCTCTTCGCCATCACCTGGGACCCGAAAGCGTCGAAACTCACCGGGTTGAACGCGAGCGGCCGCGCGCCGATGGCGAGCAGCATCGAGAGGATCCCGCCCACCGCCGAAGGGACGATCCCCCTCCATTCGCCCTACGCGTGGTCGACACCCGGAGCGGTCGAAGGCTGGTTCGCGCTCCACGAACGGTATGGGCGACTTCCCCTGGATCAGGTGCTCGCGCCGGCCATCCGCTACGCCGAGGATGGCTTCCCGCTTTCGCCGGTCATCGCCAACGGGTGGTATTGGGGCAGCGAGAATCACAAGGAGAAGCCCGGCTTCGCCGAGGTGTTCATGCCTGGCGGACGATCGCCGAAGGATGGCGAGATCTTTCGGAACGCTACGCTGGCGAATACGCTCCGCGATGTCGCTTCCGGGGGACGCAGCTTCACGCGGACCGGTCGCTTTGCCGAGACGATCGTCCGCTACTCGAAGGCCAACGGTGGTTTCTTCGAAGGTGTCGACTTCGAACAAAACGAACCAACCTGGGTCGAACCGGTCAGTACGGACTATCGCGGCTACACCGTCTGGGAACTGCCGCCGAACACCCAGGGCATCGCCGCGCTGCAGATGCTGAACATCCTCGAGACGTACGACCTCGCATCGCTCGGGCGTGAATCTCCTGACTTTTGGCACGTCCTGGTCGAGGCGAAGAAGTTGGCCTATGCCGACCGCGCTCGTTACTACACGGACCCAGGGTTCGCGTCGGTGCCAATTGTCGAGCTGATTTCGAAGGCATACGCGAACGACCGTGCGAAGCTCATCGACATGGAACGAGCCGCGACGGGGGTCGGGCACGGCGACCCGGTCGCGTTGAACCGCAAGGAAACGACTTACCTCTGTACCGCCGACCGCG
>JANNTD010000347.1:0-1216 GCA_031403315.1 Planctomycetota bacterium | reverse complement strand
ATTCGCTCACCGGATCGCGCCGCACGGCGTTGAGCCGGACCGCTTAACAGAACACAATAGACGCACGGCCTTGACCACAGGCGGTGACAAAGGCGACTGAAGAGGAGATTCCCACGGTGCAGACTCAACTCGCATTGGAAGCAATCGGACCAGTCATCCACGGTTATCACGAGAATCCATTTGAAGTTTTAGGTCCCCACGAAGTTGAAGCGGACGGTCGCCGGGCGATCGCGGTGCGGGCGTTTTTGCCAGACGCCCAGCGGGCCTGGGTGGTCGACCCGACGCACGGCCAGACGCGGCCGATGCGGCGGATTCACCCGGCCGGCTTGTACGAGGCGATCGTCGACTCGCAAGGTTCGACGTTCGATCCGCAGACTTCGACTATTGATCCGCGGAACTACCTGCTCCGCGCGACGAGCTATTCAGGCGAGACAACGACCATGCACGACCCGTATGCTTTCGAGCCGCTCTTGACCGACTACGATTTGCACCTCTTGAGCGAAGGCTCGCATTGGAAGAGCTACGAACGGCTCGGCGCGCACCAGCGGACGGTCAATGGCGTAAAGGGCGTCAACTTCGCCGTTTGGGCGCCGAACGCCGAAAGCGTCGGCATCGTCGGCGACTTCAACGCCTGGAGCGGCCGCCGCCACATGATGCGGAAGCACATCCCCAGCGGCGTGTGGGAGCTGTTCATTCCCGGCCTCGCGGTCGGTGCGCTCTACAAGTACGCGGTCAAGCACCAAGGGAATGTCGTCGAGAAGTGCGACCCCTACGGCTTCGCGGCCGAGATTCCGCCGAAGACGGCAAACATCGTTACCGACCTCGACAACTACAAATGGAACGACGGCGAGTGGGTCGCCCGCCGGCCCGAGCACAATGCGCTCGAAGCGCCGCTGTCGTTCTACGAAGTGCATCTGGGCAGTTGGCGGCGCGATCCTGCTGACCCGGAGCGGTGGTTGAGCTACCGTGAGCTGGCGCCGCAGTTGGTCGAGTACTGCCTCACGATGGGCTACACGCACGTCCAGCTATTGCCGGTGAGCGAGCATCCGTTCACAGGCAGTTGGGGCTACCAGACGGTCGGCTACTACGCCGCCACCAGCCGCTACGGCACGCCACAGGATTTCATGTACCTGGTCGACACGCTGCATCAGGGCGGCATTGGCGTGATCATCGACTGGGTGCCGGCCCACTTCCCCAAAGACGATCACGGCCTGCG
>JANNTD010000346.1:0-6957 GCA_031403315.1 Planctomycetota bacterium | reverse complement strand
GGTCTGGCGCGATTCGCTGGGGCAAACCGGAGTCGCGCCATTCAGCGGAGCCGACGGCAGCGGCAACGGTTCCGTTGGACAGGAAGATTATGCGGTTTGGAAGTCGCACTTTGGCGAGACGATCGAGCAGGGAGCGGGGAGTGGCGCCGTGGAAGACCCTCACCCGCTCACGGCTGCGCCGTTCCCTCACCCGCTCGATAACTCGCGGCCTCTCCCGGAGGGAGAGGCGATTTTCGCCGCACTGGCGGAGCCGGGAGTTGAACTCGCGCATGCCAGTTTAGCGCAACTGACCGCAAACCAATCTCCCGCACGTCGGCAATCGTTATTCGTACGCAAACCCCCGGCAGAGCCGGGGGCTGACGGGGTTTTCACGGCGGCGTGGCGAGCGACCGATGGCGCGTTGTTGGCTTGGTATGCGCTTGGCGATTCGGTTCGCGCCGAACTCAACCGGGACTTTTCGCCAACGGTCAGTCGTCCCAGCGACGACGCCACGGACGACGGGTTTCTGGATGGCGAAGTATATTTCAAAAGCGAAGTGAATTTCGAAAGCACGGATGCGGTGTTTCAGTTGGTGGGAAGCGGCGACTAGAGCAATTCACATTAATACATAGCCACAGAGGACACAGAGTTCACAGAGAGTCTAATGAAGAACAGGCCCTCCTCAATGATTCTCTGTGGTCTCTGTGGCTACTTGGTTTGGAAAACTGCTCTAGATTCCTCCGCGCCTTCCGCGTCAACAACCCGCCAGTGGCCAAAAATAGGTCTTGTATTTTGCCACCCGCTTTGATACATATGTATAGTATTCGCGGCGCTAGGTTTTTGGCGCTCGGCGCCAGTTATTGTTTAACTAGCGCCCGATGACTACCGCCCAGCACCTCCGTTTGCTCTTTGAAAACTTGAAATGCTTTTGGCGACCGGGAGTTCGCCAGCGCTCACTCTGTGCCTCTGCGTCTCTGCGAGAAACCTTTCGCCACGGCGCCGGAACACGTCGGGCGACTCTATCGGACAATTCGAGGAGGCATTTTGTCGATCATGACATGAGCTTCGCACGAGAAATTACGAGCTTTCGGCGACCGTCAGCCGACAATTCAAGCGCCAATTGTCGCCTAGGCGCGAGTTCTCGCCCGGACGGAATTTCGCAATTCACGAGCCGGCAACGACTTGCGACCCGCCCCAAGAAACACGCCCGGACAAAACGCAAAAAACCCCGAGCCCCGGCAGCAGTTGTCGTCTCGAGTCAGCAGGAGGACCGACAAAACGCTTTCGCAGACATTGGTCATTGGGATTTCGTCGTTGGTCATTTCCCGACCCCGACCCCAATTTATCTTGTCGCCTTCGGCAACCACGTGTCATCTTCGGAAAAACAAGCCACTTTTTTGCCGGCACCCCTGTCGCCTTCGGAAAACTGTCACCTTCGCAAAACACTCTGCTATTATCCTTGATCCGCTCGCCATTGTCGGACAACGTCGCGCGGCCAGCGATTGGTCCGACGAATCGTCGGAGGAGCACGTTGTGCAAGAGATTCAGCTTACCGACCAACCCGGCGGACACATCCTCACGAACACGAACGCCTGGTCCGCAGACAGCGAGTGGATCGTCTACGACACACGCAGCGATCCGGCCGGTGAAAAATTTGACGGTCGCACGATTGAGATCGTCAATGTCCGCACGCGCGAGGTCCGTGAGATTTACCGCTCGCAGAATGGTGCCCACTGCGGCGTGGCCTCGTTCAGTCCCGTCGCCAACAAAGTGGCATTCATCCTCGGGCCGGAGAACTCCACGCCCGACTGGCAGTACTCCGCCGCGCATCGCCAAGGCATCGTTGTCGATCTCGGCGAGTCGGCCAGGTCGATTCCGCTCGATGCCCGCGACCTTGCTCCGCCCTTCACACCGGGCGCCCTGCGAGGCGGCACCCATCTGCACGTCTTCAGCGGCGATGGCGAGTGGTTGAGCTTTACGTACGATGACCATGTGCTCGAAGCCTGCGATGCGGCCGGCGTCGGAATGTACGAACACAATCAGCGCAACGTCGGCGTGAGCGTGCCGGTGCGTGCGGTGCAGGTCCCCAAGACGCATCCGCGGAACCACGACGGCTCCGCATTTTCGGTGCTGGTGACGCGAACGGTGAATGATCCGCAGCCGGCCAGCGACGAGATTTCCCGCGCCTGTGAAGAAGCCTGGATCGGAACGAATGGCTACGTCCGACCCGATGGCTCGCGCCAGCAACGTGCCATCGCGTTTCAAGGCCATGTCGTCTCTGCCGACGGCCGGACAATTGCCGAGGCGTATGTGGTCGATCTTCCCGATGACTTGACCGGCGCCGGCGACGCTCCGCTGGAAGGAACACCAACCACTCGCCCCGCGCCGCCCCGCGGAACGAATCAGCGCCGACTAACGCGCACGCTGGACCGAAAGTATCCCGGGTTGCAGGGACCGCGACATTGGCTGCGCAGCGCGCCCGACGGAATGCAGATCGCGCTGCTGATGCGCGACGAAGTGGGTTTCGTCCAACTGTGGACGGTTTCTCCGCACGGCGGCGAGCCACGGCAAACCACGCATCATCTGTTCGACGTCGCGTCATCCTTTAGTTGGAGTCCCGACGGTCGGCGGATCGCTTACGTAGCCGATCAGAGCATTTTCGTCACCGAAGTCACGACTGGCGAGGCGGCACGTCTAACGGCCCGCACGGAAGAATTGCCTTCGCCGCGTCCGGAAGCGTGCGTCTTTTCTCCGGACGGGCGCCGCATCGCCTACGTGCGGCCGATCGAGCACGCCGGCAAATCGTGGAACCAAATTTTCGTCGTGACGTGCGACCGAACGACTTAGCGACAGTCAACAAAATCGTACCCGCATGATGGCGAAACTGGTCAAAACATGGGGTCGTCGCCTGCCCAATCTCACCGACAAGACTCATAAATCCCCGAGCAATAAAGCATTTTGTCACGACATGTCGACGACCCACCCAACGCATTCGAGCCGCCGGCAGCCCAAAAATAGCCTTCCCCGGCGTTGGTTTCCGCACCTGTCACCGCAGCGGGACCGGCCCCCGACCGGCCAAATTCGCTTGGATTCCGTAGTATCCCTGGTTATGCTGAAGCTGGGACGATTCGATCCCCATCTCGGGGTCTGCGGAACACGTTTGGCACGAATTCGGGAGCATTGGAAGATGAAGCGGCATATTCGGTTCACTTGCCTCGGGCTCGCCCTGGGAGCGATCGCTTTCGGTGCGGCATTCACGACCAACGAAGCGGCCGCAGCCAGCAAGGCCAAGGACGATCCCAGCGTTGCGGCAAGAGAGGTCGAGCTCTTCGCCGGGATGCAGAACGGTGATCTCGACGTGACGATCATCGCCCGCAACGATCACGCCGGCCGCGTGATCATCGCTAATAAGACCGGCGTGCCGGTGAGCGTGAAATTGCCCGAGGCCTTCGCGGCCGTGCCGGTCGCCGCGCAATTCGGCGGTGGCGGCGGCGGACAAGGCGGCGGTGGACAAGGTGGTGGCGGCGGCGGACAGCAAAGTGGCGGTGGCGGGTTTGGCGGCGGAGGTGGCGGTGGCGGAGGTGGCGGCGGAGGTGGCGGCGGCCTGTTCAGCATCCCGCCCGAAGAGAGCGGAAAAATCAACGTCGCACTCGTCTGCCTCGATCACGGCCTGACGGATCCATCCTCCTCGAAACCGTATAAGCTGGTGCCCGCCGAATCGCACATCGACAAGCCGGCGGTCGTCGAGCTGTTGAAAGCGTTCGGCCGCGGCGAGCTCGAGCACGGTGCGGCGCAGGCGGCCGCCTGGAATCTCAACAGCAAAATGGAATGGGACGCGCTGGCCGCCAAACAAACCGGCACGGTCCGCAACGTTCACCGTTCGCCATACTTCAGCGCCGATCAAATCCGCACTGGCATGGCTTACGCCCAGGAAGCGACTCGCCGCGCCGATGAGGCCGCGGCTGCGAAGGAAACTGGAGCCGCGACAACCGACGAAGAATCAACCGAGCCGGCCGCGGATGAAGACTCGAGCGAAGAACGCAGCACGCAGGATTACACCGCCGAGTAAACCGTCGCTCGCGGCTTAGCGCTAACCGTGAGTGGGGCTTGTGATCCCAATCACGCCGCCTTGAGCTCCACCGCTCGCAGCGCCGCGAGCAGCCGACGGATTTCGGCCTGGTACTCGATCTGCTCGAGATGCCAGCGCGATTCCATCTGTTCGTAGTGCTGTTGCTGGCGATCGAGTTCTTGTTCGCGGGATACGAGCCGCGACGCCTGGTGCTCGATGTCCTCGTGCCGCCGCTCGGCCCATTGCTGCAACTCGTGCCGCTGCGTTTCGTGCGCATCGAGTTGGCCGGCAAGGTCGCGTCGCACGGATTCCAATTCCGCCGACTTCGCCGCGATGCTTTCCAGTGTTTGCCGATAGTGATCGGCAAGTTTCGCTCGCACGATCGAAATCGACCGCGTGAGCGTCGCGGGTGCAATCGCGCCGGCAAGTTGGTTCCACGTCTCCTCGGTCGCCAGCCGCATCTCCAGCGCCTCGCGCTCCGTGCTGCGCAACTCGCTGCGCATCTGCTCGATCGCCGCCTCGCGGTTGTCGAGCTCGGATTCACGTTCGTTGTGCTGAGCGTCGCGCTGCTGCTGCTCTTTGCGAACTTGCTGTTCTTGTGCCGCCAGTGCCCGCTGCTGTCGGGCTGTCGTTTCTTGGAACTGCCGATGCTGGCGGTCGAGTTCGCGAATTTGCTCCGCCAGCTCCGACTTTTCTTGAGCGAGCTGCGACTCGGCTTCGTCGAGATAGCGTCGCCGCGCGGCGAACTCCGTCGCTTCGGCCTCGAGCACTCGCATCCGCTTCTCGGTAACTCCAAGCCGCTCGAATCGTTCCAGCGCCGTGGCGATCTCTTGCTGGCGGAAAGTCAGCTGCTTTTCGGCTGCGGCCAGTTCTTTCTCCCGCCCCGACAATTCGTTGGCACGGTGCCGAACTTCCGCACGCTCCATTTCCAGTTCGCCGGCGCGGTCGCGGAGCGATTGCGTTTGCGCGTCGAGCGCGGCGACCTGCGATTCCAGTCGGGCTTCCCACTGCGCAACCTGTTGCTCGCGGCGATCGATTTCGGCCGTGCGGTCGCCGAAGCCAGCCTTCTCGGACGCAAACTCCTCGATCGCCCGGTACAACTCGCCCTGGCGGTGATCCAATTCGCGGTGACGCACTTCGACCGTGGATTCACGCTCTTCGAGCCGCTCGCGCCGCTCGGCCCAACTCTGCCGATCGCAATCAAGGGCCGCAAGCCGCCCGGCGACCTCGGCTTCGCGCCGTGCGAGCTCGGCCTGCTCTTCGCGCAATCGCGTCTCTTGCTCGGCGAGTGATTGGGCACGAACGTGCGTCAACTCGGCCGTACGGGCCTTGAGCTCCGTCTCGCGCTCGGCGAATGCCGATTCCTGTACTTCAAACTGCCGGGCTCGTTGGTCCAATTCCTGTCGCTGCTCGTCGAGCCAAAGTTGCGCGTTACGGAATTTGGCGTCGAGGTCTCCCTCGCGGGCGGCCAGCTCATTCGCTCGGCACTCCAACTTGTCGCGATCGCTCTGCAGCCGGTCGGCGAGCTCAGTCGCATGCGCGCGAAGCTGCTGCACGGTCTGTTCCAAAGCGCTCGCGCTGCCGGCGGCCGCGCTTTCCGCCGCGATCCCGGCAAATTGCGGCACGGGCCGCTCCAGCGACGGCAAATGCGGCTCGCTCTGTTGAGCCGCATGCGCAGCGTCGTAGCGCCGTTCGCTCAAAGAGGAACCAACTTGGTCCGCCGGACGCGAGTCGTTACTACTGTGCATCAAACACAAACCTCAGCGGAGTGCCGCCAGTGCGCGCAGAAAACTCGTGGTAATCGTTAAACCTTCGCCAAGTTACCTTCGGCAAGGGACGCCGCCAAACTACACTGGATTTCGCGCGGCGAGACAACGGCCGAGTGACACAGAAGGAATGAGCAGGCTGCGCGAACTAGCGTGGGCGCCATGTCGAGCTAGCTGCTGGCAGCGCAGGCGTCGACAAAAAAACGACCGGCCCATGCGGGCACCGGTCGTCCTATTTTTAATCTCTGCGTTGAGCGGCGGGGCTCGAACTACGCCTTGGCGGCATCGAGCGCTTGCTGCAGCCGCGACTTCGGCTGCACTCCGACAAACCGTTCCACGACTTCGCCATTCTTGAAAACCATCAGCGTCGGGATGCTACTCACGCCGTAGTTCTGTGCGGCGCCGGGAGCGTTGTCGACGTTCAGCTTGCCGAACTTGATCGAGCCCGAGTTTTCGCCGGCGAGCTCTTCGATTACCGGAGCGATCTGTCGGCACGGGCCACACCAAGGCGCCCAGAAGTCGACCAGCACGGGCTGCGAGGACTGCAACACTTCGTTCTCGAAATTCTTGTCGTCAAACTCGGGCACACCCATCGTACAGTCCTCCGGAAAATCAAGTTCGCACATCGGCCTACCAACACAGCGACAACTCGCCGCGGCGGCAGGTTCGGCCCTGAATTATAGGTCGCAAGGGCTTTCTGTCAACGACGGTTGGCCGTTGCGACACCGCGCCAGTTGGGGGATACTGGCGGTGATTCAAATAGTACGCACAGGCGGGATGTCGGGTTTGCCGGCCCGGTTTTGTCGTCGTTGGCCGACGCGTTCACGCCAAATAGGAGGCGCTCCAAATGGTCCTCACCCCCAGCACGATGTTGCCGCTCGGCACGCAGGCACCCGATTTTTCGCTAGTGAACGTCGACGGTCGAACGGTGTCGCTGGCCGACTTCGCCGGCAAGCCGGCGCTCGTAGTGATCTTCCTCTGCAACCATTGTCCCTACGTGAAGCACGTTGCCGATGTGCTCGCGCAGTTCACCAGCGAGTACCTGACCAAGAGCGTCGCGGTGGTGGGCATCAGCTCGAACGACGTGAGCAACTACCCGGCCGATTCGCCCGAGCAGATGGTCGCCGAAGCGGAATCGCGCGG
>JANNTD010000345.1:0-3615 GCA_031403315.1 Planctomycetota bacterium | reverse complement strand
CGGCACTCAGCACTCGACGCTTGACGATCGACTCGAAAAACCCGGCGCGGCGGAGGTCGCGAACGACCGGTTGCGGGGTGCGATGATTTCTCAGTCCGCCGGCGCCGAGCATTGCGAATACACATCCGAAAAGTGCGAGGGAACTTGGTTCGGGGACTTGCGTCGCCGATGCGGCACCGGCTCCAGCTCCGCCGAAATGGTCGCGCCAAACCGAATAGTCAGCCGCGTCGACGAGGCCGTTTGCATTGCCGTCGGCGCCGCTGCTAGCGGTCGCGACCGTCGTTCCGAAATCCGACTTCCACTTGTCGAAGTCCGCCGATTCCACCGTGCCGTTGCCATCGTAGTCGCCTGGGACCGGCAATACCGCGTAGTTGATTTCGAGTGTAACTGCCGACGCCATGCCGCTGCCGACCAGCAGATGCTCTTTGGCATAGATCCTGGGGAATGGTTCGCTGCTGCCGCCTGGGGTGTGGAATCCCGACAGGTCGTGCATCGAGGTGAAGAACAAACCCAACTGTCCGGCCGCGAGCGACTGCTGAAAATAGTTGCGAACGCCGGGCAGTTCCAAGTCGACGTCAAACGTGGCGATCGCGCCCCGCGAAATCTGATCGCCGGGGTTCAATCCGGCGATTTGGCCGATTGCCCAGGGGTGTGCGTCCCATGGTTCCTTCAGCATGTCAACGAGCACCGGTGGATCTGATTCGTCGCAGACAGTGCAGGAAAACTGCCCCACTCCACCCGGACTATTGAAGACGTCGCCCAGCGTTCCGGTGCCGGATCCATCGTCGCCAAGCGGAAACACATTGAACGATTGCTCCAGCAGCGGCACCTCGGGCCAGAGGGGCGACTCCTCTTCGAATTCCGGTGGCAGGGCGTCATTGATGTCGAATCCAAACCGTTCGTAACCATTGCCGAAACCGACGCCAAACAATTCCAGCGGTTTGCCCGGATCATCCGAACCGTTACTAATGGCCGCCAATGAATCGACGGTGAGATCGTAGATCGGTTTGGGAGTGCTCGAGGCGACCGTCGCGCGGACGGTGACGGAATTGATTTGATACTGCGCCGCCGCGACCAATGGTATCGTGGCGGACGTATCGAAAGCGACCATGACCGTGCCGCTGCGAACTTGGCTAAACCCAGCACCCGGCTCGAAATTGGTGAACATCGACGGGTCGTTGTTGTCCGAACCGTTTCCCGATTGATGGAACCAGGTATCCAGATCGGGCTCTGGCCAAGCGGCGACGTCGGCCCGCACCGTGCCGCCGACCAACATCAGCGCACAGAGCGAACAGGCGAGAATCTCGCCTGTTCGCTGCCGCGGCCTAAAGATTAAGCGGTCCATCCGCTTGCCCCTTCTGTTTAAATGCGACTCTTCCGTGCGTTGCGCCGCCTGACGAGGCACGACATTCCAACCAGAGCCGTCGCCGCCGAAATCATCGACGCCGGTTCGGGCGTCGAGATCGTCACCTTGTCCAAGTCAAAGGTGTACGACTTCAAGTCGCCCGAGTGCCCGCCTGGAACCGTCACTCCGAATTGCAGGTGACCGACATCGGAAAAGATGCTGTTCCATGGCTGGCCTTCGGTGCTGAGCTCCGAGGGATTGCCGGCCGTGACGTCAAAATGGATTTCGGTCCAAACGCCCGACGGCACCGACTCGGCAGCGCTGTAGATGGCCCCAGGGAACAAGGGCGAAGCGGCCACCCGCACGATGTAGTCGAGGGGTTCTGGCATGTCGTGTCGAACCAATGCGCTGACTCGACGAATTCCTTGCGCGTCCCAATCGCGATGAAAGGCGCCGCCGCTGGCGAAATACGGATCGTCGTAGCGGGCGCGATGAATGATCGTGATATTCCCAGCCGTCAGGCTGCCGAAAACACGCGGCCCGGTGGCATAGGCACCGCCGTCCGGCCCGCCGCTTGGAACATGCGTCAGGAATGCCGACGTATTGAAATTCACCCAGCCAGAGGATGAAGTCGTAAAGTCTTCGGTAAAAAAATCGACGATATCCGCACAAGCGGTTGACGACGCGGCCAACACCAGCACGGCAAATACAAACAAAGTCTTCGTAATGCGTTTCATTAGTCTCAAAACCTCGCTCAAATCAAAAAACAGAAATTGTAAATCACGGTGCAATCGTCGGGCTTGAACGCGGTTTGCCTACCAGGCGTCCGCAGCCCGTCGGTTCAGGAATGCCAGCTCATCGCTCGGACCTCCTTTCCTGTCGCTCGGGCCGTCGTCGGGCGAAAGCGGCAAAGGGTGCGAACTTGGCTGGCGACCGGCAGGAAGGCGGGGCTGGCTGGGATGTACTATTGAGATTTGAAATCAACAGAGAGAATTTATGCCGGCAGCGGTTTTTTCACAAGGGGGTATTTCAAAAAACTTTTCGCCTGTATATTGTGTTTTTTCCGCGTTCCTTGTATCAATCTGGAGGCGACCGCCGCATGCTACTTCAAGTTGATGAGACTAATTCTCGTTAGCGACATGGCTCGGAGAGGAGCCCCAGGGATCCATGATGGACGCACCAATCCCCAAAAAGAGTGACGCTTCCACCGACGCTACCGAACGCGAACCAGCGCGCGTGATCCGATCGGAAGAAATATTTGTCGGTGAGCGGGTCGTGCTGATTCAACACGCCGGCGAGCAGTATCGGCTGCTGATCACGCGCAACGATCGACTGATCTTGCAGAAGTGACGGCTGGCGCGGTCGACCGGTGAGAGCTAAACCGCAAGCGTGGACTTTGAACTGGTCCTGCAATGCGGCGTCCTCTGCGCTAGCGGCCGGGGAGTTTCTCGAATTTGTATTCGTGGCCGCGGTCGCGGAGTACCTCGGCCTGAATGATCTTGTCGGGCGCCGGCGGATTCGAGCCTTGTGGATCGCGCTTCTGGAGTTCATCGAGCACGTCGAAGCCTTCGATGACGCGGCCAAAGACCGTGTGCTTGCCGTCGAGGTGCGGCGTCTGCATGAAGGTGAGAAAGAATTGTGAGCCGCCCGTGTCGCGGCCGGCATGGGCCATGCTCAGGCTGCCGCGGAAGTGGTGGCGGTAGTTGAGCTGGTAGCACTCGCAGCGGATCGTGTAACCGGGCCCGCCGGAGCCGTCGCCTTTCGGATCGCCGCCCTGGGCCATGAACTGCGGCAGCACGCGGTGAAACGACACGCCGTTGTAGAATCCGTCCTTCACGAGCGTGATGAAGTTGGCCGTGGCTTGCGGTGCTTCGTTCTCGAAGAGCTCGATCACAATGTCGCCTTTGCTGGTTTTGAAAGACACGCGAGGCAGGTCGTCGGCTTTGGCTTCGGCGGCCCGAATCGTCTGCTCTTTGGCCCAGAGCTCGCGATACTGGCCGAGGAGCCCGGCATAGTTCGCGGCCAGGGCGAGTACCGCCTGATCGGCCGGATCTTTCGTGCTCTCGGGATCGGCGAAGATGCCGTTCGCCTGCGCCTGCTTCAAATATGCTTCGGCGAGATCGTAATCGTTGGTGGCAAACGCGGCGAGGAATCCCCAGACGGGCAGCCGTTTGTCGTCTGCGCCGTTTTCGAGGAGCAGCTTGACGATCGGCAGGGCTTGTTCGTAGCCGTCGCCGCCGTTGATGGCTTCAGGCGGTTGCCGCGAGGCC
>JANNTD010000344.1:0-5093 GCA_031403315.1 Planctomycetota bacterium | reverse complement strand
CCCGAACCCTGAACCCTTGGTCCGAACTGCCCCCCCTCGACGGAGCAAATCTCATCGACCGCCGCGACCTCAAGCCCAACGCCGCCGTGCTCGCCGAAGCCGACGACTCCCGCCGGCACCCGCTCTTGGTGGCCGGTCAGCCGGGCGACGGCCGCGTGCTCGCGTTCGCCGGCGACTCGACCTGGCGCTGGCAGATGCAGGGCCTCGGCGACGCCCATCGCCGCTTCTGGCGACAGGCCGTGTTGTGGCTCGCCAAGAAGGACGAACAAACCGAAGGCCAGGTTTGGATCAAGCTCGCCGGCCGCCGCGTGATGCGGGGCACGCGCGTCGACTTCACGCTCGGCGCCGAAAATTCGCGCGGCGAACCGGTCGCCGCTGCCCGCCCGACCGTCACCATCGAAACGCCCGACGGCCGCACCATCGACGTCCGTCCCACCAAGAGCGGCGACCACTGGTCGGCCATCTTCCGCGAGACCGACAAACCGGGCGACTACCGAATTCGAGTCACCGCCAACGATGTCACGGCGAATGGCGCCCAAGAACTCGGCACCGCCGAAGCCCGCTTCCTGGTCCCCAACCAAGACATCGAGCTCGACCGCCCCGCCGCCGAGCCGAGCCTGATGGCCCAACTCGCCGAGATGACCGCCACCGCCGGCGGCAAAGCCCTCGCCCCCGAAGAGCTCCCCGCGCTGCTCGCCACGCTCGCCGCCGAACCACCCAAACTCCACGAAGAAGTCGTCGCCAAAACCACCTACTGGGACACCTGGCCATTCTTCCTGGCGTTCGTCACGCTCTTGGGCACCGAGTGGTATCTGCGCAAGCGCTGGGGATTGGTCTAAGCGGCCCAAGTCCAATGCCGGTCGGAAGTCATGTGGACAGTTGCGGGCGCGAAACCTAAACTTGAAACAAGCGATTGCACTTCTTTCAGCGTCAGCGCCGCGCGGAGTGACTCGGAGAATAGCTTCTTCTGGTACGGCGTTGCGTCGGCAGCATACTTCGCCACGATTCGTTCAAGCTCAGTGTCACTACGCGGCCGGCCCAAGTCGCGGTGGAATAGTAGACCGCCGGGTGCCAAAACGCGAACCGCCTCGGCCAGCACGCCCGCCGGCTCCGCGATGTGATGCACGATGCTGTTGCTGATCACGACGGGAAACGACGCGGCCTGAAACGGCAGCCGTTTCGCATCAGCGAGCACGAGCTCAATCCGCCCGGCCAACCCCGCCGCCGCCACGTTTTCGCGCGCCAACGCCAACATGCTCTCTGCCGCATCAACCGCTACCACGCGAACCTGCGGCACGCGTCGGCACAGCTCAATCGGAATCTGCCCCGTTCCTACCCCAAGATCGAGCGCCACGAGCGGCGCCGCATCAACACTTTGGACTGGTCGCTTCAGCGACCAGTTCGCGACGGCCTCCACGAGGTCCGCCACGAACACCGCATTCACCGCGGCATGATCCATCGCGTCGTACTCACGCGCGTCCTGGTCGCTATCCATCACCTCGGGTTCGAGCACGCGCGCGAGCATCATGCGTTCGGAATCAGACGGAGAGATTTTCCATTCTGCTTACGGAATAGGCTGAAGTGCCGGCGATCGACCGTGAAGACGTCTTCCAGCCCTTCACGATCCGCAAGGAACAACAATGCTGCATCGGCGAGATCGATTTGTTGGTCGTGGTATTTTGCGAAGATCTCGCGCAGCGCGGGCAAGTCGCTGCCATGAAGCGCGAGCAATTGAAATTCGCCCGCTTCAACGGATTCCAGCAAGTTGTCTCGCTGGTTGGGATATCGCCGCAACAAGTAGGCGGCCTCGGTGATCACCGGCCAGCAAGTATAAGCCTTGCCGACAGGCCACTCCTTCGCCGCTGATTTGCAGATGTCGTGGTATTGGTCGTTGGGATCGAACAGCGCAGCCAGAGCACCGGTGTCGACCAACACGGGCTCATTCGGCATGTTGTCCGAATCCTTCCATGTGCTGCGGATTCGTGCTCAGATCCGTCGGACCGTCGTGCATGAAGCCAATCAGACCGCGGTCGTTCAGAGCGTCGAAGAGAGATCGGCCGCTGGGATTTGACCCGTTTGCAGACGGCGCACTTTTGGCGAGCTCCTCAACGAGACGCTGCTGCTCGTCGTCGCTGAGCTCATCACGGACACGCTTCAAAATGTCATGATAAGAACCGGCAGACATGGCCAATCCTCCTAGCTCAATGATAGCTCCATGCCAAAGTCGAGGCCATCCCAGTGCTTTTTCTCAATTCTCCTACGGCTTCACTACGATCTTCCCCGCCAGTGCCCCGCTCTTGCCAACGGTGCTCTCTTCCTGCAGCCGATGGGCGGTCGCGGTTTCGGCGAGCGGCAACACGCGGTCGATGCGGGCTTTCAATTTGCCTTCCGCGAGAAATCGGTTGATCGCGTCGGCTCCGGTTCGCAACTCTTCGGTCGTCGCGTTGAACATCGCGAAGCCGTAGAGTCGGCAGCCCTTCACGTAGAATGGCCCGACGGGAAAGGGCGGCCGGGCGTCGCGGCCGGCCATGATGATCATCCTCCCGCGCGTGGCCAAGAGGCTCACCGTGCGATCGAAGTCCGGCTCGCGCAAGGTTTCCCACCAGACGTTGATGCCATCGGGGGCAAACTCCTTCACGCGGGCCGGCACATCGTCGGTCTTGTAGTTGATGGCGAGGTCCGCACCCAGCTCGCGCGCCGCGGCGAGCTTGTCCTCGCTGCCGGCCGTGGTGACCACGCGAGCACCAATCGCCTTGGCCATCTGCACGACCATCGAGCCGACGCCGCCGGTGCCGCCGTTGACGAACAGCGTCTCGCCCGCCTTCAGATCGGCGTCGCGCTCCAGCCCCAAATGCGCTGTGAGCGACACGAGCGCACAAGCCGCCGCCGTCTCGTCGCTCACACCATAGGGAATCGCGTACAGAAAATTCTCATCCACCGCCGCGTATTCGGCAAACGTCCCCTGCCGGCCCAAGATGCCCTGGCACGAGCCCCACACGCGATCCCCCGCTTTGAATCGCTTCGCCTCTGGCCCCATCGCCTCAACGACACCCGCCAGATCGCACCCCACAACGAACGGCTTCGGTAGCGGCATCGTCACCGCGCCGCTGCGGACGTACGTGTCGATCGGATTGACCGCCGTCGCGACCACCGTCACGAGCACTTGGCTCCCGGTCGGCTTCGGCGTCGGCAGCTCGCCGACGATAATGCTCTCCGGCGGCCCCGGCTCGTTGATGTAAGCGGCTTTCATCCTCGCATCCTCCGTTTTTTGAAAAATACAAGGAGAGGGGGAGACAAGGAGACAAGGAGAAAAGCGAATAGCTTATATCTCCTTGTCTCCCAGCCTCCTTGTCTCCTTGTCTTTATCTTTGTACCGAATGGCCTGCCGGCCGCAATGGAGCGGACCAACGAAACGGCCTATAATCGAGCAATGACCGGATCGCGTCACACCAATGGACTCCTCGCCGTCATCTCGCTCGCGGTGATCGGCTACCTGCTATTCACACTTCCGCCCAAGGTGCTCGAACACTACGAGACGGCGGCCAAACTCGGCACGTGGCCGGGTTACCTCTATCTCGCCGCCGTCGGAACCGGCGCGCTGATGCTGCTCGGCCTGGCGGTTGGCATCCTCGTCCGCGTCTGGCAGAACTCGCGGCGGAAGACGGCTGAGGTGAAACGCCGCAATCTCAGTCCCAGCGAGATGTCGTCCAGCGAGCGGGCCCGCGAACTGGGCGACAACCTGGTCGCGGGCAAGGAGTATGCCGTCGGCGAAGGCGTCTCGCCGAAGTTGCGCTCTGAGATCGAAGCCGCCGTCGCCGATCTAGAAGCCAAGCGCCAGTCGCAGCGGCTCGAGATCGTGGCGTTCGGCACGATCTCCAGCGGCAAGTCGTCGCTCCTGAACGCGCTCGCCGGCCGCGATGTCTTTCGTACCAACGTCGTCGGCGGCACGACCGTCACGCGGAGCGAAATTCCTTGGGCTGCTGCGGGGACAGACAAGATCGTGCTCGTCGACACGCCGGGCCTCGCCGAAGTGCGGGGCGAATCGCGGGCCGCCGAATCGGCCGCCGCCGCCCAGAACGCCGACCTCGTGCTGTTCGTCGTCGACGGCCCGCTCAAAGCCTACGAGCGCGACCTCTTGGAAGCGCTCGCCAAAATGGAAAAGCGAATTGTCGTCTGCCTCAACAAGGAAGACTGGTACGACGACCGCCAGCGCGAAGAGCTGTTGGGGCAGATCATCGAACAAGTGTCGCCGATGGTGAAGGCCGCCGACGTCGTGTCGGTCCGCTCGCGGCCTGTCTCGCGCCGGCGAATCCACGTGCTCTCCGACGGCTCCGAAGAGGAAGACACCGCGACCGAACCGGCCGACATCAGCCCGCTCGCCCGCTGCATGATGTCGATCGTCGAACGTGACGGCCGCGAGCTCTTGTTGGCCAACCTGCTGCTCCAATCGCGCGGTCTGGTGGACGAGTCGAAACAGCGCGTGCTCGCGGCCCTCGACGAGCGGGCCGAAGCGGTGGTCGCGAAATACATGTGGGCGGCCGGCGGCGCGACAGCCATCAACCCGATTCCGCTCTTGGACCTCGCGGGCGGCACCGCGATCACCGTGAAGATGGTCCTCGACGTCGCCGCGATCTACCAGCAGCGGATCGACGCCGACACGGTGGTGACGCTCCTTGGCCAACTCGGCAAAAACCTGCTCGCCATGGTCGGCGCCACCGCCGCGACCCCAGCCATCGCCGCGGGAATTGGCTCCTTGTTGAAGACCGTCCCCGGCATCGGCACGATCGCCGGCGGCATCGTGCAAGGGCTGGTGCAAGCGCTCGTCACCCGCTGGATCGGCCGCGTCTTTTGCGAATACTTCCGCAACGAAATGCAACCGCCCCCCGGCGGCCTCGCCGAACTCGCCCGCCGAGAGTGGGCCGAACTCACCACGCCCGACCACCGCCGCAAACTAATCCAATGGGGCCGCGAACGACTAGGCGAGAACACTTAGCCGCGTCGCTCCCGCCGCCCGAAACAACCAAAAAAAGTATAGTAACCCCAAACCCCGCGGCGCGAGCGACCCGGCAAAAATAAAGAAAGAAAAATTTTAC
>JANNTD010000343.1:0-4776 GCA_031403315.1 Planctomycetota bacterium | reverse complement strand
CGAGTTCGAACTCGACGACCTGGCGCCCTTTCACTCCCAGCTTGAGCTGGACGCCGCAATCGACCACGGGGTCTCTTCAGGCCTATTGATGGAGACCGTGAGCGGCTTCGCGTTTAGCCACGGGATGATTCGTGCGGCGATCGTGGAGTCGATTGGCCCTATGCGTCGGCGCAAGGCACACACGGGGATTGCCGAGCACCTGATCGCGAAGCACGCAGACTCGCCGGAACACAGCCTCGAAATCGCGAACCACGTTTCGGCGGCAGGCAAGTGGCGCGACGACGCCCAGGCTGGCGCCATCTTCGAACGGGCCGGCGACTACGCGATGGCGTCGTTCATCTGGGCTGCCGGCCACAGGTTCTACGAAGCTGCTTTGGCGCTAGATGCGTACGTGGCTTCGTTGGATGCGGTGAGTTTGGGGCGGATGTACGCAAAGACCGCGAGAGCGAATGGGAACAACGGGGATCGGGAGCGCAGCCGCGAGCTGTATGGACTGGCTGTGCAGCAGTTACGCGAAGCCGGAGACCTGGCGGGTTGGGGAGCCGCAATTCTGAGTTGGTGGCGGACGTTCACTAACGCCGGTGAACGGCTGCCTCAAGATGACGCCTACGAGGACTTCCTGAGTGCCGGTGGAGATGAACACCCAGAGGTCCGAACTCTACTCCTCGTGCACCGTGCGGAGGCGATGTGGCTAGCACGTGATCCCGGGGACATGAACGCGGGCGAACAAGCGCTTGCTCTGGCGGAGCAGTTGACAAATCCAGAGTCACGCGCCTACGCAATGGTGGTCATGGGGTTGATTCAGAACAGACACTTGAGACCGAATGCGGCGATTGAGCTGTTTGAATCGGCGGCAGTCCATGCGGCTTCAATCGCGAACCCTCGAATCCGCGGCTGGGCAGCTTCCCGGCTCGGGATGCCGCTAATCCTTAAGGGTGACCTGGCCCGTGCTCGAGCTGCATGCGTACAAGCGCGGGACATCGCCCAGCGTGGGCACGACATTTCCAGCGGACCACTAAACCTGGCGATATTTCACGCCGCCGCCATTCTCGGAGGCGAGTTTGAGCTTGCTCGGACACTTCGCGCGGAAGGTCGGATGTTCGCGAGCCGGGAGCCCGACCCTGCAGATGCATTCGTACTGAATTCGGGAGTCGCGTGGGAGAGGCTGCTTCGCGGCGAATACGAGGAATCGAAAGACGCGATCACGGCATGGGAACAGGCCGGCGGACGGTCGATTTCGCGAACGATGCGGCTGCTCCTTGCGGTCCGAAGCGGCAATGAAGCAGTTGCCCGTGACGAACTTGCGGAGCGGCCGCTGGTTTTCGGAACTTCCGGAGTCGACTTCAGCAACGTCGGAGTGATTGCGGTTGCCGCCGAGGTTGCGGGGGAACTTGGGCTCGGATCAGTTGCCGAACGGGTCATCGAGCTTCTGGAACCTGTTGTTCGGCAAGGGGTGTACTTCAGCGTCACTCCCCCGGTTTTGTTGCCGAGAGCGCTCGCTGTGGCCGCCCGGGTTATCGAGAGGTTGACTGACGCAGCTGAATACATCGCGCTCGCTGAAACACTTGCTCGTGAAAGCCACGCGGATCCGGAAGTCGGGCTTGTCGCACTTGAGCGGGCAAGGCTCCTCGTCTCGGTCAAAGCATCGGCGCGCGACGTCCAGGCTGCCGTAACCACAGCCGCAGAAGTCTTCCGGCGGCTCGACATGGTTGGGGCGTCGGAGATGCTCCGGGAATTCGTCGAAGCCAACGGGCTCCGGGGAGAGTTGCCAGCGCTGCTGCCCGCCCGTGACGACCTTTCGGCGATGGAACTGGAAGTGCTCGAAGAACTCTCACGGGGTAGCGACCCCGCGAAGATGGCCGATCAACTTCTCATTACACAGCGGACGGTTGAGGCTCATCTCGCCCGCCTCTCAAAGCGATTGGACATTGATAGCCCGGAGGCGGCACGCGCGTACTTGCGGTCCTCGCGGCCGGAAGCCGCGCCTGCCGCGACAAAGAACGGGAACCCGGCGCTAGCCGAGCTAACGAAGCGGGAAATCGAGGTTCTGGGTCTTATTGCCCGCGGGTTCACCAATCAGCAGATTGCGGACGAACTGGTCCTGAGCCCGCACACGGCGATCCGGCATGTTGCCAACATCCTGGGGAAGACCGGGGCGGCGAACCGGACGGAGGCGGCGCGGCTGGCGGTGTGAGACATGCTGCGAACGAACCGCTTCACTTGACGTATGCCGGATCTTTCAGACCCGTCGTGTCCAAGTACGCCGCGAGCACGTCCCGACAAATATCGCAAAAGTCATCCGCTGGCTCCCTCATACGGCACTTCGGGCCCGGGCGGTAACACAAACAATGAAAATTCCCAGCTCCCTCATAAATGCCGATGGGCGCAGAACCCGCTAAAGGAACCACTGCGTTTAGACACTGGCCCTTCTCCTCCGGAAGCGCAAACGCCAGGCCCGTCGCGTCCTGCCACGGTACTCGCCCTGCTAGCTCGGCGTAGTTCTTCCCGATGACGTTGTTGCCATTTCCCTTGACTGTCGCCCCATCCCCCGGATCAAGATCCAAACGGCCGTCGAAGGGCTCATACTCGTCGTCCAGCCCAAATATGTGGCCCAACTCATGAATCGCCCACCCTTCAAATCCACGCGCGATTGTGCACCAAGCAGCCTCCGCGGTAGTCAACCCAGCAAGAATAGGGCTGTTAACCAGAACCACAACCGCCTTGAACTTAGGGACGCCTTGTGTCGCGAACGACGACGACAGCTTGGACACGAATGTACTAACAGCTGCAGTACCGGCAACAGAGTGACATCCTTCGACGCCTAACTTGGTCGAAAAGCTGACTGCCGGTCGCATCTGCGCCCCAGCTTCTACATAATAGTCACAATCGGCTCGGGCGAAATCCAGCATGATTGGAGAATTGCCAGACTTCAACGCACACTTCCATAAGGTGAAGTTGGTCCTGACATCCCCTAGCGCGTACCAGGACTCGCCTTCGATCGCGCTTTTCAACAGCGAACAAGCGTCATGGAAGTCGCTCATATTGGACGTTTTAAATCCTTCAGCAACGACGAGTAAGTTCATGTTTGATAGTGGGCCAAGAAAGCGAGTGGGTTTGGGAGGTAATTTTTGACTCATTTTATTTCGCTCATGACATTTTGAATCTCGAAAGGACTACCGACAACAGCTCGTCCGTGGTCAAACTTGAATGCTGAACAATATTTATCGGAGTACATGGTAATTGACCACGTTGCAAGTAGGTCGTCAGGAATAAGAATGGAAAACAACGCATCGCGTCGAGAAAGGTCTACTCTGGAGAATCCAACTTTTGACTCATTCACATCCATTGCCTCTCCGAGAATTCCCATTGGGTCTGGTACTACGAATTGAGCAACAGGTTTACCGTCCACATTGTTGACGGAATAATAGAATTCAAACGGCGAAAAATTAGAGGATTCGGGAACGTATTGCCGCGGCAAAAAGGTGGTTCCAAACTTCTCCGCAGAATAAAGTGTGACCTCATGCAAATGGCGCGAAAACCGCAATTCGATGGCATTACCAATCTTTGGAAGTTCAAGTACCATTTTGTATTTTCCAGTTTCTACTCATGGACGGCGTCGAAAATCGTTAGCATTCGCTGGCATAGTCGGAGTAGTTATCTCGAGAATGAGTCTTCCCGGAACCTTGTCATTGACGACTGACGAAACGTCTGATTTCGCAGCATCTCGAATCCATCGAAGTTCCAAGTCGTGAGTTATTGCGGGAGTATTCGCGGCTGTCAGAGCATCACTTAAATTCGAGAAATCGTTGAAGCCAAACCCGGCCTTCCATATCCACTTCTCTGGGTCAACAAAACTTCCTTTGCTTGCATTTTGTAGGTCCATTGATCGTTCCAAAAAGTGCAGCAATTCGCTGGTGGTGCGGCGCTCGATATTGTACCCGTTTGGGCCGCCAGTCCACCAGTTCGAACCGAGCCCGCCGAACCAATCCGTGTCAAGATGATAGACACCGATCCCGAGCGCCAGTGTCTCATTGATCTTGCTCAGTCGACCGACCAACCAAGTATCGAAGAAATCGCCGGGGAGGTCCTTCGCCGCGAAGCCAGCTCCGCCGGCCCAAGACGGTTTCGTGTTAAATCGCAGTCTAAGGACTCGAAGGTGCAGAATCGTCGCCCAGCGGGTGCCCTTCAATTTCCATTTCTCTACTAGCGAATTGAGGGCCGCATCTTGCGCCCACTGATTCACTGCATCGAAGTCTTTGTCCCAACGTTTCGGCCAGTCGTCTCGCGGATCACCGGGTCCAGGAATTGACATTTTCTCCTCCAGTCATGAAGGAGCGGAGTATGCTTGTGTGGGATGAATCAGTCAACAGTTTTTTATTCGGCTTCGGGCCGTCCCCGTCGCCCCCTAACCCCCATCTCCCGCCCATCCCCTATAATCGGCTCCACCCCGGCCGTAGGAGCCTTTGCATGCTGTTTTCTGTCCGCCTCGTTTCCCGTCAACCCCAGGATATGTCCCCCGACGCCTGGCAGAGTGTGGTAGGTGAACAACTGAAGGCGGTGAAGGCCCAGTACGACCAGGGCAAGATTCGCGCCATCTATCGAGAGACTGGCGTCGGCGTCCTCGCTATTTACGACGCGACTGATGCCCGGGAGATGGACCAGTTGATCGCTTCGCTGCCGATGGGCCGCTATTTCGTCGATACGACGGTCCATCCGCTGTGGGACATGGTCCCGAACCTGCAGTCGCTCTAGGAGGCCTGGCGTGGCGAATGTCTC
>JANNTD010000342.1:0-15662 GCA_031403315.1 Planctomycetota bacterium | reverse complement strand
CGGTGTAGTCCGCCGCGTCGACCGTCCCGTTGCCGTTGTAGTCGCCGGGCACACCTACCGTGAGCGACTGCAGACTAAACGTCCCATTGGAACTCGTCGTCGCTTTGAAATTGCCGGCCGGGCTGAAGACCTGCACACTCTGCGAAGCGGCCGCATTGCTGGCGATGTAAACGTTGCCGGCCGCATCGACCGTGATCTCGTGAGCGCCAATGGCGGTGAGGTTGCCGGCAGTGGTGATCGACTGGAGATTCGTAAAAGTATCGTCGGCCGAGACGCCAGGCGTGCCGTTGTCGTTGATGTTGATCACCGGCAGGCCATCTTCATCGAGCGGGATCACCAAAACTTTGCCCGAGAGATTGCTCGCCGCGCCGGTGTATAAACTAATCACTGGCGGCGGACCGGCCGCATTGCCGACGACCTGACGGCGATGGATGTACAGGAACTTGCCGTCTGGGGAGACCACGGCGCTGCCCATGCCGCGAAAAGCGTCGTTCAGGCCGTTGTCACCGAGCGTCAGCGGGTCTGCATCATCCGGATAGCTGTCCAAATCGTTGTCAGACGTCCATTGGATCGACGACCACTCAATTGTCGGCGTAGTGCCGTCGACGCCGTCCGCCGTAACCACGACCAGGCCACCCTCGGTGCCGTCGTTGCGGTTTTGAGTGAGATACCACTTATCGTGCATGGGCGAAAAGAACATATTCGCGTCCACGCCGACATTGAAATTCAACCACTTGGGGTGGGGAATCGGATCAGTCGTGTTGACCGCCAGGGCGGTTGAGCTGATGTGAAGCTCAGGGGGCGTATCGTAGTCGGTCGCGTTGCCAACGTTCCATTTCCAAATGTGATTTCCCGAGGTGGCGGTGGTGGTATCGCCATCCAAATCGTAGTCCTCGTCCATGCCATAGAGGACGAGATTGTTGCCGATGCTGCCGGTGACATACGGTTTCGAGACAATCGAACCGTGGACTTCCAGGCCGTTACCGTTCGTGAGCAAGGGGCGCACGCCGTCTTCGACCGCCAGGACTAGCCCACCGCTCGACAAATCGGCCATGGCGTACTTGACGCCGCCGGACTGGTCGGACCAGTCGGAGACGATCAGATTGCCCGCCTCATCCAAAGACATCCGATGCGGAGACGACGTCGCGCTCAGACCGACGGTCCAACCAAAGCTCTTGCCTTGCAGCGTGGTATTGTTCGGATCGGCGATCACAGCCCGAGTCGGGAGATCGACACCAATCAAATCGGCCGTCATGGCATATACGCCGTCGCCCGTCGTACGTACGGGGGAGGTAGTCGCCCCTGCAGCGGCGTTCGACACGTAGACGGTTCCGAAGTAGGGAGAGGCTGGATTCGTGTTGACCTCGAGTCCCTGCGGCCGGTTGAACTTCGTGAATGGATTGGTCGGATTGCTGATCTCGCTCCAAGCCGTAGCGTTGTTTTGCGAAACCTCGATGTCAAACGTGCTGAAGCCCGTCATGTCAAACGTGTGACGACCCTTCGTCAAGGCTCCCAAATTGAGTGCGTTGCCTCCATTTCGCAAAACATTCACGGATGCGGCATCTTGGTTGAGCACAAATTCCCAAGAATTGCCAACCGTATTACGGACGCCCGACGCGTAAGGCACAGCCCACGCCGGCGCCGATAATCCGAGGACCGTGCCAATCCCAACTACGATGTGCAAGCAGTTCAATCGTCGCATTGCTTTCTATCTCCCACAAAAAACCACTGGTGTTAGTTATCGGGCCAGCGCACCCGCGTGTAAGATTGAGACGCAACCACATTCGCGGCTGCTGCCATCGACCGTGCGCACATATCGTTAATGAATTCGGTAACGCAAACTTAGCGACGCGTGTCGTAGTCGCCGCGCACTAGCGCACGGCCAACAAACTGACACCCGACCATCGCCACGTGCCTACCAACCGAAGAGCAATTGTCGAGCAGAAAAACTCCCCACCCATCAGCCGCTTCAGGCCTTGTGCGAATTGGAGACCGGGTCCCACAGTTCCCACCTCACTCCGCTCGCACAGCTCATATTTTAGCAGTCATTTACGAATCGACCGCTCATTAATTACGATTTTCTTTCTCTCATTCGCGCAATCCTCCGCTGCCGCGTCTGGCTGGCCTCCTGGCTACCTCTAGGACAAAAAAACCCGCCACCCATTCGGGCGGCGGGCTGAGATTTCGATCATCGCTCAAAACGCAGTCTCGTTCGCCGTTACCATCGGCGCCGGCTCGCCATCGCGCCCAGCACGGTCGCCAGGCACAACACAAGCGAGCTCGGTTCGGGAACCACGACTACGTTGTCGATCAGCGTAAAGAGCAAATTGACGTCGTTGACGTCGGTCGACGACCCGGCGTTCGAATCGGAATGTCCGAAGAAGACGTTGCTGCCGCTCGTCGTCAGGCCCGTGATCGGAACGGTCGCAATCAACAGTCCGTCGACCTTCCACGTCACATTGGTCGAGTCACTCTCGATGACGACTTGATGCCATTCCATGCCGGCAGAACCCACGAGCGTTGTACCAGATTGCTGCGGAAAGAGTAACAGTTGAGCGGCAGGCGCAGTGTTCAGGCCTAAGCCGGAATAGTAAGCGTTGCTGCTGTTGCGGTTGCCGGCGACGGCGCCCGCAGCGTATACGGAGCTGGCGTCGACGTAGCTCGAGGCACCAGGGCCCGACGAGTAGGCACGCCAGTCGGAGGCCGAATTGCCGTCGAGAGTGGATGCAAACCAAACGCTCGATTGGGCACCACCCGGCCATTGGACGCTTGTGCCGTTCGTCAGGATGCCGAAGGTCGACAATTGGGTCGAGCCGCTTCCACCGCCCGGGAACGGACCATTGAAATTGCCCCACCAATCAAACGACAACTTGGTCTTGGGGCCAGCACTCACACCGGTGGGAGAAACACTGAAGCCGCCAAAGATCCCGGACGCCACGTTGGCCTGCAGGTTCAAGCCACGCTTGTCGCCGGCCGTGGAATTCGGGGCCAAGGGGATACCCGCGGCCGTGTAATCGTAGAAGAAGTTTGCCGCTTCGTCGGCAGGACCGCCGTTGACGGTCCAACTTGCGGTGGTATCGACTTCAAAGTTATTCGAGTAGATCGGGGCTGCGTGAGAAACGCCCGCAATCGCCAAAACGGCGGCCAGCGAAGCCGCAAACAAGATGTACTTCATTAGAACCCTCCGCAGTCAAAGATGGTGTACCCGCGTCTTCCGCTGGGACACGAGAAAAGCCTGATCTACTCCTGATAATGCAGATTAAACACTCTCTGTGTCAAGCAATTGCGAGATTATTCGCCGACAAATGCGCATCTACAAGAGTCCCGTGCGCACGGCCGATTTTTCAGCGTCTGCGCTCACAGACCTCGGCCCAATCTGGCTATTCCCTCCACCTCCAATGGGGATGGTCCAAGAGCGCCGGCCCGCAAGTCGACGTCGCAATCATCCACGTCCCGCAACGCATCCGTTTGTTCGATCGCTCGGCCGCGGAGCGACCGCCCGGTCACAACCAACAGCAGGTCACCGGCTTCGAGCGCCACCTCAATTGCTCGGACCGACTCGCGCGACTTCGGTCGCTCCATCGTCCGCGATTCGCGCACAGAGTGCAGCTCACCAGCGGTGACTCCCAATTTCATGGCCGTTTCTGCCCCCGGCAAATCGACTTCCGGCGCAATCGCCGCACCGCTGCCAATGGCACTGTCGTCGACGGCACTGTCGCCAGTGCCGGCTGCCCCTCCGGCGCCGGGCGACGTGCCGAACTGCTGCTTCCAAATCGAGTAGTCTTCATTGTCGACCTGACCGTCGTAGTCTGCGTCGCCCTGTTCGCCGGGCGTAACCGCACCGCCCGTGGAATCACGCCACACGGTGTAGTCGGCCGCATCCACCGTGCCGTCGCCGTTGAAGTCGGCATTCGGTGGCGTCGGCGGGGCGAGGGCGAAGAAGTCGAACACGCGGTCGATTACTGCTGCGCGATTGGCGGCCGTGGTGATCGTCTCGAAGGGAAACGCGAGCATCACGACGCTACCGCGCCCGCCGGAGCCGGCCGCTTGAATCGCGGCCCCGCTGGCGCTGCCGGCGTAATTCATCGCCAGTTGGCTGCCCGGCTGGGCGGCGATGACGTCCGGGAACTCCGCGTTGTAAAAGAGTGTGCCATTGTCGAACATCAGGCTCAGGCCGTCAAAAATGCGGCCCGCGACGCCGGTCGCCTGGTACGAGTTGGCATCGTCCGAGACATAATTCGCCAGCAACGTGCCTTCGTAGAACGTGCGGCCGTTGTTCTGGCTGTCGAGGTCCCAGCCGATTTCGGCGCCGGAGAGGAACAAGTTCCCGCCGCCGGCGATGAACTGCTCGACTTTGGCCTGCTCGGTGGCGTCGAAGGTATCGTTCGCAGTCGATTCCTCGCCGAGAATCCATATCACCGTGTCGTAGTCGGCGAGATTCACCGCGCCGGCGATCACCGCTTCGTTGCTCGTGCTGTTCACGTGGACGCCGGGAGCCGCCGATTGAATCGCCGCGCCGACCTGTGCCACGTAATCCCGCGAATTGCTCAATCGCGGACGCACGCGATCTACCGGCGCACCATTGTCGACGGGTTGCTTGGGGTCCAACGCCCGTTCGAGCCGATCGAAGCCGTTGACGACGAGCACCTGCTTCGGCCCGCCGCTGGGGATTGCCATGGCGACTTCCGAGTCCGGCGATTCTCCCCCTTCATTGACGCCAACGATCTTGAAGTAATACGGCAGACTAGCATCGAGTCCAGTCAGCGTCAGCGTGCCCGTCGCACCGTCGGCCACGAACGTGCCGCCGTCGAAGCCGTAGCCATTGGTCGACATGTAGATGCGGTAGCCGTCGGCGCCGTCGCCGGCGTATGCATTCGCCACGGACGGTGCCCAGGAAAGTGTCACTTCGCCAGATGCGCTCGACTCCGCGCGGACGCTTGTCGCTGCGGCAGGCGCGGCTTCCACCGGCGTCGTGTTGCCGTCCACCGCACGAAAATACTTGACGATCCCCTGGTAGGTTGCCCGCGCCAGCGCGTCGCGGACCCGCGGATCGCGGAGCATCTCGGCATCCTGCGTGTTGTCGTGGTAGCCAACTTCCATGATCGTGGCGTCAAACTCGTTACCGATCACCAAGTTGTTGATTTCACCGAACTCGATGTCCGAACGGTCAAGGGTAACGTTGCTACCGTTGTTGAACCAATTGTGTTCGAACATCCCCGCTTGCGCAACCAGATCGCTGTTGATCTCCAGCCCGAGCGTATTGGCCAACAAAAACTGGTTCGGTGTATCGGTCGCCGGGTCGTTGTTGCCGTTGTACAGGCCGAGAACTCCCCGACTGGTTCCAGCACCGGCATTGGAATGGAAGCTCACGAACAGCCGATCGCTCAACACCCCGTCGACCTCGCGGTTCATGTATTCCGCGTACCTGGGCGGTGCGCCGACGTTGGCCGTGGCGTCGGTGGCCGAGGTCCGGTACTCGCTGGTCGGAATGCCCTGCGAATGATCCACCTGCCACTGCATCCAATACACGCTGCCTTCGTCCTCGCGGCCAATCCCGGAAATGCCGCCGCCCCGATCGATGTCGCCCATCCCGTTGCCGAAGCGGATCATGTCGGCGATCACCACGCTGCCCGGCGTGTCCGAGCGGTTGCTGATGTCGACGTAGCCATCGGCCCCCGCGTCGAAGTGATACGTGCCAAGGTACACCATCCCGTTGCCGACGCGGCGATGGTTGATCGTCACTTCGGTGATGCCGCCCGAGTGATGAACGCGGTAGAGTTGGTCCGTGGCCCGGTCGCTGCCGGAGCGGGTCCAGGCGTAGACCGGATAAAAACCCGCTTCCGTAATGGTCGGCTGATAGCGGGCATACGCGGTTTCGGTGGGCGAGGTCGACGCAAACCGATAAGGCACGTCGCCGGCGCCACCGAAGTAAATGGTCGCCGTGCTATTCGACCAACTCCCGACAAACGTCACTCCCGCATCGTCGTTGTCGAGCACGAACTCATTGGTCTGATGCCCGACCGGCCGCATCGGCACGACCGTCGCCCCGGCCCGGAACAAGTAGTCCACCAGAAACGTCATCTGATCCTGGTTGCCCAAGTCCTCAATCATCGTGTTCAAATTGGGCCGCTGGAAATCCCAAGCGCCCGTACCGGTGTTGGCGGCCATGTAGCCGTGCCCGCCATGCACGTACACGATTTTTCCGTCGAGCCCGCCGTCCGGCTGCGTGCCGACCTCAACCAGCCCGGCCGCCGAGAGGGGCAACCGCGGCTCGAGTGACTCGAAGGCCAGCACGCGGCGGTGCGTCAGCGCGCGATCTCCGCTCACGAACGCGGAAACGAGCGCCAAGATCGCTGACAGCGCGCGGTTCACGCGGTGTGCCGAGTGCATCACGAGGCCTCTCCCCAGTTGAAATATCCGCGCAGCCATGAACTTCCATTCTAGGCAGCAAGTGGCAGATTCCGTAGCAAGTTGTCGCGCAGGCGAATCGCGCGTGTGCGCAGCTACGGGCCGGCCGCGGCACCACCGCCGCGTGGATCGGCCACGCCGTGCAATTTGCCAGCCGTGTCCACGGCGATCGCCTGCGTCCGTCCGCCAGACCGGGGCGAGACCAACTCGATGACGTGCCCCCTCTGGCGAAGGCCCTCGACGATCGTCGCTGCCAGACTCTTCTCGACGAGCACGCTGTTCGGCCGCCATTGATGATGGAACCGCGGCCCCGCCATCGCCTCGGCCAGCGGCTGCTGGAAATCGAGGTAGCGGACGATTGCCAGAATCACCTGAGTGATGATCTTCGGCCCCCCCGCGGCGCCAACGGTGAGCATCGGCCGGCCCTCGGCGTTGAGCACGATCGTCGGGCTCATGCTCGAAAGCGGCCGCTTGCCGGGCGCGACTGCGTTGTTCTCCGCGCCCACCAGGCCAAAGGCATTCGGCACGCCCGGCATGATCGAAAAGTCGTCCATCTCATTGTTCAAGACGACGCCGGTGCCCGGCACGACAATCTTCGAGCCGAATGCAGTGTTCACGGTCGCCGTGATGGCGACCCAATTGCCGGCCGAGTCGGCTGCCGCGACGTGCGTCGTGTGCCGGCCAAACACGTCCTGCCGCCAATTGGGCGGCGTGCCATGCATTTCCACGTCACACACACGCTGAGGATGGATCCGTTCGGCTAGTTGCTGGGCATACTCTTTGGCGATCAGCCCGCGCGGCACAGTCACGAAATCCGAGTCGCCCAGCCAATAGGCCCGATCTGCAAACGCCAGCTTGAACGCCTCGGCCAGGATGTGAGCCGCTTCGACGGGGTCGCGCTTCTCGATCGCCCGCATGTCGAACGGCTCGAGCATGTTGAGCACTTGGGCGACGTGGATGCCGCCGGAACTTGGTGGCGGAAAGCCGATGATCTTGTAGCCGCGGTAAGTCGTTTCCAGCGGTTCGCGGAGCTTCGGCTCGTACGCGGCGAAATCGGCGGCCGTGAGAATGCCGCCATTGTCCGCCATCCAGTTCCCGACCTGTCGCGCAAACGATCCACGGTAAAACCACTCCGGCCCGTTGGCGGCGATCTGCCGATACGTATTCGCCAAATCGGCCTGCACCAGCCGCTCGCCCTCTTTGAGCGGGCCGCCATCCGCATTCAGAAAGATCGCCTTCGAGCCCGCAAATTTTCGCAGGTCATTCGCCGTGCCGGCGATCGCCACCGCCAACCCGCGACCGATCGGAAAACCGTTCGCCGCTGTGTCGATGCCCGGCTCAAGAAGCCGATCGAGCTTCATTGTGCCCGAGCGTTCAATCGCCAATTGATATGCCGCGAGTGCCCCCGGCACACCCACCGCCAGCGGCCCAGTCTGGCTCGCCCCCGGAATCGCCTCGCCGTCGCGGACGACCCTGTCCTTCGTCGCCGCGGCGGGCGCCATCTCGCGGCCATCGATCGCCGTGATCCGCCCGCCGCTCGAACGAATCAGAATCAAACAACCGCCGCCCAGGCCGGAGTTGTTGCCGTCGACCACGCCCAGCGTGAGCGCCGCTGCCACGGCCGCGTCGACTGCGTTCCCACCGTCGCGCAACGCTTCGGCCCCCGCCTCAGTCGCCAGCGCATGTCCTGTCGCAATCATACCCTTTTCCCCAACCGCCTCATGAGCCAGCGCGCGGGCCGTGACCAGACAGAACGCGCAAGCCAAAAGCATCACGCAAAGGCGCCAAGGCGCAAAGTAGTATTTCTTGGTTCGTCGAATCATGGATAGAGCAAGAACGATTTTCGGCGAGCGCGGAATGTTCTAACCTGCTCGTCCACCGATTTCAGAATCGACGCCACGTCTTCACCCGCGAGCAATTGCCGATAGACCGCTTCATTCCCAAGCAACTTCAAATACGGCTTCGCGTCCCATTCGTCCGGATGGAGCGCCCGCAGCGTGTGGGCGACCACCAGCCCCAGTTCGAACGAACGAAAAGCCTTCCAGTCGGTAATCACGAAATTGAGTCCGCCGCAGCTTTCGCCCGCGAATTTGCTGCTCGTGGGCGTGAAGCGGATCGGCACCACGCGGACCCCCGGCGGGTTCTCCCGGTTCACCCGCTCGGCCAGCTCCCGCTCCTTGATCCACGGTACACCCATCACCTCGAACGGCGCGTCGGTCCCCCGTCCCACCGAGACGTTCGTGGTCTCCAACAGGCCGATGCCCGGATACAGTACCGCCGCCGTTTCCGACCGCATGTTGGGCGACGGATTCACCCAGGCGAGCCCTGTGTCGTGCCAGTAGTCGCTCCGCTGCCAGCCCTCGATCGGCACCACCGTGAGCTTGACGTCAAGCTTCCGCTCGGCCGCAAACATCCGCGCCAGCTCGCCGACTGTCATCCCATGCCGCACCGGCAGCGCGTGAAAACTGACGAACGACTCGCGGCCCACGTCGCGCAGCGGCCCTTCGATCGTCACTCCGTCGATCGGATTGGGCCGATCCAACACGACAAATTCCCGCCCCGTCTCGGCGGCCGCCTCCATCGCCAGGCCCATCGTAGCGATGTACGTGTAGAATCGCGTGCCGATGTCTTGAATGTCGAACACCAGTGTGTCGACGCCCGCGAGCTGCTCGCTTGTCGGCTTGCGGCTCTCGCCATAGAGGCTGTAAACCGGGACGCCCAATACTTCGTCCGTCGAGTCGCCGATTTTGTTAACGTCGAGCGCCCCCGCGATGCCGTGCTCTGGGCTAAAGAGCGCGACCAGCTTCACACCCGCCGCGTCGTGCAGCAATTTCGCCGTGGAAACGCCGCTGCGATCGCACCCCGTATGATTCGTAATCAGCCCCACCCGTTTTCCTTGAAGCAGGTTGAAACTGTTCGCAGCGAGCACATCGATACCAAGTCGCACACCACCACGTCCAGCTTGCGAATCCGCTTCGGACTGGTCGCTTAAGCGACCAGTTCCCAGCGTGTTTGCACCACATACAATCGTCCCAATCCGCCCCGCGAGACTATTCACCTCACCGACCCCATCCGGGTGCAGCCGATTCGAGAGAAAAATTACGTACATATCCAGCTCCGGATCGATCCACATCGCCGTGCCCGTGAAGCCGCCGTGGCCGAACGCACGATTGCTCATCGTCTCGCCGCGGTTCCGCGAGTACGCGCTTCCCATGTCCCAACCCAGCCCGCGCTTGTTGCCGTCGATGTCCCGCGGCCGCGTCATTTCGGCGACCGTCGCGGCACCGAGAATTCGTACGTCTCCCAAACGCCCGTCGTACAGCATCATTTCGGCATATCGCACCAGATCGTGCGCCGTGCTAAACAGCCCCGCGTGCCCGGCCACACCGCCCATCAGCGCCGCCCGCGGATCGTGTACCACGCCCACCAGCCACTCGCCGTCGCGTTTTTCCGTCGTCGCCGTGCGGGACTTTAATTCCACTCGCGGCAAGTAGCCCGATTCCGTCATGCCGAGCTTGCTGAAAACCTCCTCCTGCGAAAATTGATCCACCGGTTTCCCCGTCACCTGCTCGACGATCTTTCCCAGCAAAATGAAACCCACGTCGGAATACTTGAACGCGGCCCCCGGCGGCGAAAGCGGCTCGAGCTCCCAGATCTTCGGCTTCGCCGATGCCCAGCCGTCGCGATAGTCATCGACCGACGTATCGGGAATCAGCCCCGCAGAGTGCATCAACAACTGCTCGACCGTGATCTCGCCCTTCCCATGGGCGGCAAACTCGGGAAAGAAATCGGCCACCTTATCTTGCAGCCGCAACTGGCCGCGCTCGACGAGAATCATCACGCTCGTTGCGGTCGCCAACGGCTTAGTGAGCGATGCCATGTCGAACACAGTATCGACGGTCATCGGCACTACGTCCGGTTCGACGCGGCGATTTCCATACACCCGTTCAAACACGATGCCATCCCGCCGGCCGACAACCACGACGCAGCCAGCCATCTCACCCTTTGCAAGCGAACGCTGGACCGCCGCATTGATGAGCGGCCCCATCGCCGGGTTCACACCCTCCGCCGTCACGGACTGAGCCGCCAGCCAGCAAATCACCAAAGCCAACAGCGTCGCGCGAGGTTTAATCATTCGACCGATCCCGTGCAGCAAGAGACCAACAATCACAATCGTGCCGCTACCAACCAGTGTATACCAATAGCCGTTGAGCTCTGTCGCATACGCCGTCCCGCAAATAACCAGCACACCCACCGCAAACGCCGCCAGCGCGACCGCCTGAGAAATCCGCGGTGCGATCATTCCCAATCCGTAGAGCCCCAGGATCAGCCCCGTGGCGAAACCGGCGATCTTGAGCACTGTGGCGACCACCGCCTGTTCGACGGCCAATCGATACACGCCAATCGCCACCGCTCCCTGCACGGCCGCGAAGAAAATCGTCATCCAGCGGGCCAGCCCCAGCGTCTTGCGATCGCCCCACCCCGCGAGCCGCGTGCCCAACCAATCGCTCATCAACGAACTAGCGAGCGAGTTGAGCGAGCTGGAAATCGCCGCCGCAAACGCCGCCGCGAGCAGCAGCCCACTCAGTCCCGTTTCCAAGTCGTGCACGATGAACGTCACAAACGCCTGATCGCCGGTCAGAATCGAGGTTGACCCGCCCTCGAGCGAATAGTAGCAGGCGAGTTCCAAGCCAATGAACAGAAACAGTGCAAACTGCAACAGCACCACCACGCCGCTCCAGGCCAGCGCCCAACTCGCCGAGCGGCGATCCTTCGCACACAAATACCGCTGCACGATCATCTGGTCCGTGCCGTGCGAAGCCAATGATAGAAACGCTCCGCCGATCAGTCCGGACCAAAACGTCACCCCCGGCTTGGTGAGCGACGGATCAAAATCAAACAGCCGCAGCCGGCCCGTCGTTTCTGCAAACTCCATGAGTTGGTTCCATCCGCCCGGCAGCCGCCAGACCAGCAGCACCGCCGCCACCACCGCGCCGATCATGTAGGTCGCGAATTGCAGGCAGTCGTTCCACACGATCGACCGCACGCCGCCGAAACAGGAATAGAGCCCGATCGCGATCGAGAGCAGGATCACGCACACATACACGTCGAGCCCCACCGCCACATGCAGCGCGAGTGCCGTCAGAAACAGCCTCAATCCGTCGGCGATGTTCCGCGTCACCAGAAACACCAGCGACGCCAGCCGCCGCGTCGCCAGGCCGAAACGGTGCTCCAGCACCTGGTAGGCGGTCAGCATCTCGCCGCGAAAATAGTGCGGCATCAACCAAACCACGATCACCAACCGACCCAGCACGTAGCCAAACGCAATTTGCAGAAACCGAAAGTCGCCCCCCTCGACAAACGTCAGGCCGGGGACGCTCAAAAACGTCACGGTGCTGGTTTCCGTGGCCACTATCGAGAGCAAGAGCGCCCAAGTCGGCAGCCGTCGCCCCGCCAAAAAGAAGTCGCGCTGGTTAACCTGGCCCCGCCCCAGCCAAATCCCAAACAGCGTCGACGCGACCACGTAGACGACCACGACGAGCGCGTCGACGGGCCCAATGGCAATCGCGAAGATAGCAGGCACGCTCAAAAGTTTGTCGAAATTTCGTCAGGAAGTCGGCCGGAATCCACTTCGACTCAGTCTACGCTACCGCCGGAAACCAAGAAACAACGCCCAATAATTCCGCCAGCGCAGGTCTGTAACGCTTTTGCGCACCTTCTCTATGTCCTTCTTCATCCGCTACGTAGAATGGCGTTGCGGTCGAACTCGTCGTCCGTTCGGGGCTCCTCGCAAATCCAGGCCATCGCGCAGTTTCATGCTCGAACATCTTACGACCGAGTCGCGCAACCCAGCGTCGGAAGACCTGGACGGTCTTTCGCCATTGGAAATTGTTCGGCTGATCAACGCCGAAGATGCCAAGGTGGCCGGGGCCGTGGCCCACGAAGCCGCTGCCATTGCCCAAGCGATCGAAGCCATCGCCGATCGACTCAGTTGCGGCGGCCGGTTGATCTACATCGGCGCCGGCACCTCCGGCCGGCTCGGTGTGCTCGATGCCGTCGAGTGCCCGCCGACATTTAGCACCAATCCCGGACAGGTCGTCGGCGTGATCGCCGGCGGATACGCGGCACTCACCCGCTCCGTCGAAGGCGCGGAGGATCTGCCGGCTTTGGCGATCGAGGATCTCAAGAACCTGCAAGTTGGTCCGACCGACGTCGTGGTCGGCATCGCCACCAGCGGCCGCACGCCTTATGTCATCGGCGCCCTCGAATATGCCCGCAGCGTCCACGCCTTCACCATCGGACTGAGCTGCAACCGCGACCCCGAGCTGGCCACCCGCTCCGACGTAAGCATCGCACCCGTCGTCGGACCGGAAGTGGTCAGCGGCTCCACCCGCATGAAGGCCGGCACCGCGACCAAAATGGTCCTCAACATCCTCAGCTCCGGCGCCATGATCCGCCTCGGCAAAACCTACGGCAATTTGATGGTCGACCTGCGCGCCACCAACTCGAAGCTCGCCGACCGCGCCCGCCGCATCGTGCGGGCGGTGACCCATTTGTCCGATCTCGAATCGGAAAAACTCTTGCGGGCCTGTGGCGGCGAAGTCAAAACGGCCATCGTCAGCCATTGCACCGCGACTTCTTCGGAACATGCCCGCCAACTGCTGGCCGGCACCCACGGCCATCTCCGCAAAGCACTCCAACAACACGCCGCGAACGGCGTTCCCGCACCGCACTAGCGACTCTTCGACCGCCAATCGCTGCGGCGGGAACATCCATGACGGCCCATCCCGAATCGGCGGCTGACCTGGTGCTGGCGGTCGACGCCGGCGGCACCAAAACGGTCGCCTGCCTGGCTCGCTCGACCGGCCCGATGATGCACGAAATTCTCGGCCGCGGTCGCGCCGGCGGCGGGAACCCGCTCAGCGTTGGCTTCGACGAGGCAACGCTCGCCATCGACGTCGCCGTCACCGCCGCGCGCCGCGCTGCGAACCTCGCCACAGCGTCCGTCGCGCGGGCCGTGCTTTCCGTCGCCGGCGCTGCGAATCCGGAAATAGCAGGCCATTTCGTGCGCTGGGCCCGCGACGAAAAGTTGGCCGAACGCGTCGCCGTCGTTTCCGACGTGCTCCCGATCCTCGCTGCCGGCACCGACGGCGGCGTCGGCATCGCGCTCATCGCCGGCACCGGGTCCGTCGCCTACGGCCGAGCCGCCTACGGCCGCACGATTCGCTGTGGCGGCTGGGGATACCTGGTCGGCGACGAAGGCAGCGGTTATGCAATCGGCCGCGCCGGACTGCGGCTGGCGCTGGCCGATTTCGAGGCCAACGCCGGCAGCCTCGGGCCACTCGCTGCCGCGTTCGTCGACGAACTGCAAGCCGGCACCGCGGCGGAATTGGTCAAGGCGATCTACGCCAATGTCAATCCCCGCGCGCTGATCGCGTCGCTCTCGCCGCTCGTGGTGAAAGCGGCCGAAGATGGCGACTCGGCGGCGCAGAGAATTCTTAATGTCGCGGCCCAAGATCTTGCCGCGCTCGTGGCGCAGGCGGCGCAGGCCGTGGGACTCGCCGAGCAAAGATTTCAGCTGGCTCTGGCCGGTGGCGTGCTAGTCGGCTCGAAGTCTGTCCGCGAGCAACTCGCTTCGCAACTCGCGACCTTGACGATCGAATGCGAATCGCTTCTCGTCGCCGATCCACTCGTCGGCTGCCTGCGCCTCGCCGATCCAGAGTTCGGCGGCTCAATGGTCGAGTGGCACTGATTCGGGAGGGCGAGGCATGGATGAGCTGGGAGGGCGAGGCTCCCGCCGAGCCTCGAATCGGCGCCGGGCATGGCTCAGCGGGAGCTTCGCCCTCCCAGCTCGCCCTAACCCGTAATCGCTCCGCCCGTCGCCGCTTCGCGGCAACCCGTCGTCTCCGGTATCGTCAGCGGCAAGCCCAGCGTGTGCCGCACCGCCAGCCAGGCAAAGCACTCCGCCTCGAGCGTGTCGGGATTCAGATTCTTCGCCCGCACGCTTTGCACGTTCGGAAAATGCGCGCCGATCATTCGCATGATCACCGGGTGATGCACGCCGCCGCCGGTGACCCAGACCACGGCCGGCGGCTTCGGCATCCGCGCGACCGCTTGCACGATCGCTTGCACCGTCACCGCGCAGAGCGTCGCAGCGCCGTCTTCCACCCGCAAGCCCGAAACGTCCACATGATCGAATTCAAACCGATCGGCAGACCGCGGCAGCTTCTTGTGGAAAAACGGCGTATCGAGCGCCGCCGCGACGATCGCCGCGTCGACCCGCCCCTGCTCCGCAATCTTGCCGTCTTTGTCGTGCGACAACCCGGCCATCTCTTGAATCCATTCGTCCAACAGCCCGCACCCCGGGCCCGTGTCGCCCGCGATGATCTCGTCGTTCTCGCCCAGATACGTGACGTTCGCCACGCCGCCAAAATTGATGATCAGCGTCGGTCGCGGCTCGTTCGGAAACAGCGCGCGATGAAACATCGACACCAGTGGCGCACCCTGCCCGCCGAGCGCCATGTCGCGCCGCCGGAAGTCGAACACCACCCGCATCCCCGTCCGCTCCGCCAGCAGCCAGGGGTTGCCGATCTGCAGCGTCAACTGCTTGTTCGGAATGTGCCGCACTGTGTGCCCGTGGAAACCAATCAGTTGCGTCCCCTTGGCTTCCTTCGGCAGCGCCTTCACCAGCTCATTCACCGCCTCCGCATGGTGCAGCGTGATGTCGCGCTCCAAGCGAATCAGCTCGACGATCGGCACATCGTACTGCGACGCTTCCAACACGCGCGACCGCAGATCGCTATCGTAGGGGACCGTGACGCCGCCGTAGAATTCGATCGCGTCTTCGCCGTCGGTGCCGATCAGCGCCGCGTCGGCCCCGTCGGCACTGGTGCCGCTCATCAATCCCACGGCCTTCTGTAACGCTTTCTTCGGCACCTGCTCACACCCTCGGTAAAATAAAGCGCTGCAACGACTTACAAGAAGCCACGAACCTTGCCACCACCCCCCGCCCTGCGCACGAGAGATAGTATAAACCAAAAATATTGGCGAGTTGTATCTCTTTTTTGCGCACTTTTCCCCGCCCGCTTTGTTAAGATAGTGGTTATCCCTCCGATCTTACGCTCGGAGACAGGCGATTGTCCACTCGACCGCCGAACTCCTCCCGCCAAGAGACCACGATTGCCATGAACTATCAAGCCAACGACCAAGATCAATTTCGCGTCCGCCAAGTGGCGGTCCTCATCGAAACCGAA
>JANNTD010000341.1:0-6365 GCA_031403315.1 Planctomycetota bacterium | reverse complement strand
AAGCTCTGGCAGACCGACTTCATCCGCCCCAACCGGCCGACCGTGACGCTCGAAGTCCACCGCGGTTTGTCGTTTCAACCTGTCTTGTGGTCAACGGTTCCCAAGATCTTTGGCGAACTGCGCGAAGCGCTGGCGGCGAGTTTTTCTGACGACCGCGTCGAGATTCCGCCGCTGCTCAGCTTTGGCTCGTGGATGGGCGGCGACCGCGATGGCCATCCGTTCGTGACGCCCGAGATCACGGCCCAAACCTGTCAATGGCTGCGAACGGCCGCGCTCGAATCGCATTTGCAAGTCCGCCATACATTGGCCGATTCGCTGAGCATTTCGCGGCGACGATCGCCGGCCTGCCAACGGCTCGAAGAGCGAATCGAGGCAGCCTGCCGCGAATGGCCGGAATTGGTCGCGGAACTCGAAGGTCACGGAGCGCACGAATCGTATCGCCGCTGGCTGCGCGTGATCCGTTGGCGACTGGAGCGGACGGCGGCCGTCGAACTCACCGCCCCGCCGCCGAGTGGTTGCTATCTCGCGGCCGATGAATTCGCAGCCGATGTCGAGGCGATTCGCAGCGTGCTCGTGGAGGATGGCAACACGGAAGTGGCCACGAATGAGGTGCAGGCGTGGCTCGATCAAATCGCCGTCTTTGGCTTCCACACCGCGCGGCTCGACGTGCGACAGCATGCGGCCGTCTATCGCGAAGTGATGGAGGAGCTCTGGCGCGAAGCGGGGCTGATTTCAAACGACGGACCGCCCACGGAAAGCGAGCGGCAAGACTTGCTCAGCGGCGGATTCGACCCGCGGACCGCCAACGAGCCCGTGGTACCGAGCGCGACAACGGCCGAGACGTTCGCTCTCTTCCGCACACTCCGCCGCATCGCTCGCCAATTCGGCATGAACGCGCTCGGCGGACACGTCGTCAGCATGACCCGCGAGCCGAGCGATTTGCTCACCGTGCTCTGGCTCTGGAAATGGTCGGAACAGACCGACGGCGGGCATCCCCGCGACGCCGAGTTGCGGCTGCCGGTCGTGCCACTGTTCGAGACAATCGGCGACCTCGAACGGGCGACCGATATTCTCGCCACGCTCATCGACAATTCCTGCTACCGCGAATGGCTAGGCGCGCTCGGCGACCGACAGATCGTCATGATCGGCTATTCGGACAGCACGAAAGACGGCGGCTATCTGGCTGCTTGTTGGAATCTGCAGCGAGTGCAGACCGATTTGCACCTCGTCGCTGCGTCGCGCGGCGTGAAGCTGACTTTCTTTCACGGCCGCGGCGGCTCACTCGGTCGTGGCGGCGGACCCGCCGCGCGGGCGATCCTGTCGCTGCCGACCCCCGCCTTCGACGGCTCGCTCCGCCTTACCGAGCAGGGCGAAATCCTGGCCGAGCGGTATGACGATCCCAAGGTCGCGTACCGTCATTTGGAGCAAGTCCTCTGGTCGGTGCTCGTCGCCAGCGCACAGGCGACGGCCCCGATCTCCAATGCCTGGAGCCAGCACATGGATGTCTTTGCCGAATCGTCGTTCGTGGCGTATCGCCGGCTCGTCGAGCATCCGGCGTTTGGCCGATTCTTCCGTCAAGTCACGCCGATCGCCGACATCGAAGGGCTTCACATCGCTTCGCGCCCGGCGCGCCGCGCAGCGAGCGACCGAATCGAAGACCTGCGAGCGATTCCTTGGGTATTTGCTTGGACCCAGTGCCGTTGCTTGATCCCGGCGTGGTACGGATTGGGGACGGCGCTCGGCGAGTTTCTCAATTCGTCGCCCGAGTCGCTGAGCGAAGTCCGCCAGATGTACCAGGATTGGCCGTTCTTCCGGGCGACGATCGACAACGCAGTGCTGGCCGTCGCAAAGTCGAACCTGCCCGTGTTCCGCCGCTACTCGGAACTGGCCGGCGACGACCTCGGCTGCCGCGAAATTGCCACGATGATTGAGGTGGAGTGGCGGCAGACCGACGAAGCACTCTGTGCCGTGTCGCGCTCCGTCGAGCTCTTGGACGATGTTCCCTGGCTCAAACGCTCGATCGCCGCCCGCAATGGCTACGTCGACCCGCTCAATCTGATCCAGGTCGAACTGCAGCTCCGCGGACGTGAGTGCGCAGAGGGCGAGCAATCCGCCGATCTGGCCCACCTGCGGCAATTGACGGTCAAGGGTGTGGCGGCCGGCATGCGCACGACGGGCTGATCCGTTACTCGCTTGCCGTCTTCGCCAGTCCCACGAGATTCACATTCCACTGCGGTAGATAGCGGCGGACGAGGTCTTCCTTGAACGCGGCGCGGTATTCTTCGCCCGGCAAATCGTCGCCGGCGATGATCGCAATGTGGGCGACCGCCTCTGCAATCGCGGGGCACTCCAAGTTCTGAGCGAGCCGGCGGCCGAGGTCGCACGTTTGGCCGACGTAGAGCGGCTCTTTGCTTTCGTCACGCAGCAGGTAGATGCCCGGCTGGCCATGAAGCCGCGCGGGATTGAAGCGGTTCCAGGTTTGGAATCGTGCGAAGTCGCGCTTAGCGAACACGAAGTGATATTGTTTCATTTCCTCCACCAGATCGCAGCTCGCCTTACGCAGCCGTAGCGCAGCCCAACGGTAGTTGGCGGGCTCGAAGCCGGGAGCGAACCGCTTCGCCGTCCGGCCGAAGTACGCCGCTTTCTCGGGGTCGCAAAGAATATCGTCGAGCGACGGGCCGTGGAACTTGTCATCTGTGAACCGCCAGCCGATCTCGGCCGCGAAGTCGTAGGCATCGAGCTCGTCGTCCGAGAGGTGGACTTTCTTGATCTTGCCGCGCTTCGGGAAGCTGCCAGTCTTGCGGATCCGCAACAGCTCGCGGTTCCAATCGACCGCAGAACCGATGAGCCCGGCCTCGCGGCACTCCTCGTGGAAGACGGCTTGCAGGTCTGGATTCGCCAGCAGCCAATCGATCGAGTAGCCGTCGTGGGCCGCGAAGAATGCTTCGACAATTGTCTCGCGGACGAGGTCGCGCAGCTCGCGTTTAGCCGACTTGGGTGCGATGGGAACCGCCGGCGCCTCAGTCGATTTTGAATCGCTCTTAGCAGGCTCGATAGCGGTGAGTCGCCGGCCGTTCGATGTGCTCGGCGCACTCGCAATCGGATCGACCGGCCCGTCCAGCGCGGCACCGACCTTAATCGTGCCGAGCCGCTCGGTCGCAGCGCGGACATACTCATCCGATAGCTCGCAGCCGATCCAATCGCGGTCGAGCTTCTTGGCGACCGCCAGCGTCGTGCCGCTGCCGGCGAACGGGTCGAGCACCACGTCGCCCGGATTGCTGCTCACGCGAACGATGCGGCCCAGCAGTTGCTCCGGCATCTGGCAGCCGTGAAAACCCTGCCGCTCGGCAAATGTACCGGCGACGCGGGCGAAGTACACCGTGTCGTCCATCGTGTCGAAGCCGTGCGGCAAATCTTGCGGACGCAGAATCCAAGTGTCGTCCGGCAGCCGGCCGTTGGGGTTCGCCCGCTTGTCGGCGTACACCAGCGCCCGGGCCGACGGAACCCGCACGCTGGGATCCTCGGCATTGAACGTGAATTTGTTTTCGTCCTTCACAAAGTGGAACAGGTGGACGTGCGACCGAGAGAATTTCATCTTGCAGTTGACGCCGAATGTGTAGTACCAGACGACCCAGCTCCGCGTCGAGAAACCGATCTTGTGTTCCGCGTCGACTTTCAACTCGGCCGCATACTCATCGCCGATGGCCAGCCAGAATGTACCGCCCGGCTTCAGGATGCGATGCACCTCTTCCATCCAGGTGCGCGACCAGGTGATGTACGCTTCGTCCTCGTGCCGGTCGTGGTACTGATCGTACTTGTAGCCGATGTTGAACGGCGGATCGGCGAACACCAGGTCGATCGTGCCCGAATCAATCTGCTGCATCAACTCGATGCAATCGCCCTGGTGGATCTTGCCCAATTCGAGGGCAGAAACGGGGAGCAACTCGGTTTGCACGGCGCGATCGGCGACAGTGTTTTGGTCCAACATGACGGTTCCTGGAGAGCGTGAAAGCGAGGAGGTGAAAGGCGACTCTCAATATGGTAAAATGGTAGCTGAGCCGCAAGCGGCAACGAGCTCCTCTTTACTCCGCGACGAGCGTTCGATGAAGTTTGCCATTTGTAACGAGATGTTCGGCGACCGGCCGTTTGCCGACACATTTTCCACGATCCGCAAACTCGGTTACACGGGCGTCGAAATCGCTCCGTTTACGCTCGCGCCGCAGGCTGCGCCCTTCGATGCGCGGCAGGTTCCGGCGGAGCGGATCGTCGAAGTGCGGACGCAAGCGGAGGAGGCCGGCCTCGAGGTCGTCGGCCTCCACTGGCTCCTGGCCAAGACCGAGGGGTTCTACCTCACCAGCCCCGACCCCACCGTCCGCCGCCACACGGCCGAGTATCTGCGGGCGCTCGCCGAGTTGTGTGCTGACCTGGGCGGCAAGGTATTAGTGCTCGGTTCGCCGCAGCAGCGGAATTTGCTCGACGGCGTGTCCTACGAGGACGGCGAGGCCTACGCGGCCGAAGTGCTGCACGCGGCGATTCCGGCCTGTCGGCAATTCGGCGTGACGATCGCGCTCGAGCCGCTCGGCCCAGCGGAAGGGAATTTCATGCTCACGGCCGCGGCCGGCATCCACCTCGCCAAGCTCGTCGGCTCGCCCTACTGCAAGTTACACCTCGACGTGAAGGCGATGTCGAGCGAACGCCACCCAATCGCCGACGTGATCCGCGCGAGCCGCGACTGGACCGTTCACTTCCACGCGAACGATCCAAACCTTTACGGCCCGGGAATGGGCGACGTCGACTTTCACCCCATCTTCGCGGCGCTGAAGGAGACCGGCTACAACGGCTGGATCTCGGTCGAAGTGTTCAAGTACGATCCGAGCCCCGACGAAATCGCGCGAAAGAGCATTGAGTACATGCAGAAGTTACTTGCCGACGCGTGAGCCTTGGCCGCGGTCGCTTGCGACGCGCTGTTTGCTCGTGCCTACGTCGCCACACGCAGCTCGGCCAGATGCTGCGCCGTGCTCACGAGCCGGTCCCAGTTCGCGTGAATGTACTCCGGCGGCCCGCCGATTTGGGCGACGTACAACGCGACATTCTCGGTCGGCACCATCTCGATCGCGTCCCATGGGCAAACCGTGAGCTCGTACGGATTCGACTTCTTGCCCGGGATGTGGACGCAGACTTCGCAGCCGACGCAGCGTTCGAGGTCGATCTCGCACCACTGCTGCGTGCCCTTGATGATGCCGCGGTCGATCGTCTTAAGCTCGATACAGTCGACCGGGCAGACCTCGAGACACGACTCACAGCCGGTGCAATTGTCGGCGTTGATGACCGCCAACTCTTTCGGAACTTTCTTACGAGGTCCAGCTTTGGCCATGGGAGAGTCGCGGGCTGAGAGTCCAGAGTCGAGAGCCAGAATATCGGCTTAAGCCGCGACCAAATTGATCGCCGGCAGATTGTGAAATCCCTCACAATCTTAGTCTACGATCGGCCATCGGCCAAGGCGGGCTGCAGGCAAACAGTCGGTCCAGGCGGCGGAGTCCGGAGAAATCCGTGGAAAAACAAGTTGCGGCGGGAGGCGTTGCTAACAACAATTTCAGCATGACACGATCAATTCCGAGGGCCCTTCTGATGGCTTGGCTGCTTGTCCTCGTGGGTCTGCAGATCAGTGTCTCGGCCGAGTTTCGGCCGGACATTGAATATGCGAAAGTCAACGGCGAGAGTATCCAACTCGACGCCAGCATCCCCGATGGCGAGGGGCCGTTTCCGATCGCCATTCTCATCCACGGTGGCGGCTGGGGCGGCGGCGACAAGGCCCGCGAGCACATGCCGCCGACCGAACCGCTGACCGACGCCAAGTTCACCTGGTTCTCGATCAACTACCGGCTCGCTCCGCAGCACCGCTGGCCGGCCGGCATCGACGATGTGCGGACTGCCATCCGTTGGGTGAAGAAACATGCGGCCGAATTCAAGGGCGACCCGAACCGGATCGCGTTGGTCGGTTACTCGGCCGGCGGTCACCTCGCCGCGTACGCCGCCGCGATGGCCAGCGACGACACGCGCCCGCAGGCGCTCGTGCTGCTTGCTGGACCGACTGACCTCGTCGCCGATTGCGAGCGTCGCGGCGGCGTGAGCCCGTCGTTGCAAGCACTCTTCCAACAGGACGTGAAAATCGACGACGAAGTTCGCGCCGTCCTGCACGACGCATCGCCGATCAATCACTTGACGGCCGACGCGCCGCCTTGCCTGTTGATCCACGGCACGGTGGACGTCAGCGTGCTCTATTCGCAATCGGTGAATTTTCAAAGTCGGATGAAGGAACTGGGTGTGCCTTGCGAGATCGTGACGATTCCTGGCGGCGAACATCG
>JANNTD010000340.1:0-7611 GCA_031403315.1 Planctomycetota bacterium | reverse complement strand
CGTTGTTCGCCGGCCGCCAGGGCGAGTCGGCCCAATGAGCGCCCGCTTCGAGGATGTTGTGTTGGAAGTAGTTCTGGTGTAAGAGCACGAGGCCGCGCTCGTTGCAGAGCCGGGCAAACTCATGAAGGCGGTTCCAATACCACGGATTGTATTCGGTGAGATCGTATTTGCTGAGTCCGTCCCAGGCGGTTTCGGAATCGGCACCAGTGCGAGCAAAAGGTTGTTCGTAGAACGGCGCGGCGACGTCGCCGTCCGCTTGCCGACCCATGGTGTGGTCGTCGCGCCGGCGCTCGTACCAGAGGCCGTAGTGATGGTCGTACACGGCAACGCCATTGTCGACCATCTTGTCGGCGACTTGCTCGAGATCGTCGGTAAACCCGGTGCCGACGCGGCCGGGCACGAACCGCGAGATCGCGTGGCCGAATTGCGCCACGTCCTCCGGCCGCACGTTGCCGCGCCAAAATCCTTGTTGCAACCGACCACCGGTCACCAACCTTTCATCCGCAACGAGCCAGCCGTTTTCGATCTTGAGCGGCACGGCAATCGAGTGGGGAGTTGTCCCCGCTGCCGCCTCGTTCGTCGCTCCTCGCTCCGCGCTTGTCGGCCGTGTGTTCTGGTCAATGCGCTGTCGAATGCCGTCGATCAATTCCCGTGCTGGCTCCCTCGATTCCGCAGCAAAGGCCGCCGCTTCCGCGAGCGAGGGATTCGTCGCCGTCACGGGTTTGCCGAGGATTGGATCGACACGGGCGGCCGCCGCGTCGCCGACTCGCTCGCGGAGTTGCCCCTGATACAGGCTCATCGGCCGGACGAAATCGCTGCGGGCCTCGAACGTGCCGTCGCCCGAGAAGCCGGCCCAACAGCCAATGGCCCAGTTGTTCGCGGTGGGCGGGCGGAAGCAGGCGATGGTCGCGGCCCGGCACTGCCAGAGGACGCAGTTGGCGGCGGACCAACCGGCGCCGGGCGGGTTGATCCAGCGGTTCTCGAGGTCGAGGCCGGCGCCATCGATTCGCACGTTGTCGTAGAGCACGCCGGAGGCCCAACTTTCGAGTGGCCCGCTGTCGTCGAGCGCTGCGGACGCGCGGCAATTGACGAATGCGTTCGGGCCGACGGCGCAGTGGCCGGCAGCGAAGTCGTGGCGACCATGCTCCGACCAGCAGCGCAAGAATAGCGATAGTTGGCCTTGATTGAAAAACGTGTGGCGACGAAAACCGCCGATTTCGGAAATAGGCTCGAGCGCCAGGCAATCTTCGACCGTGATCCACTTGGTGGATTCCCAGAGCGCGACCGCACCACCCGCGAAGCGACGAAACTCGACGCGGCGGACCCAGATGTTTTGAGCGTTTTCGATCGTGACGCCGAACCAAGCGTGGTCTTCGTCGCGCGGACTGTCGGTCGACGGCTGCGACATCAATTGCAGATCTTGGATGCCGACATTTTCGATGCGGCCCGGCCATCGGTACGGAGTGACAGTCGCCCCGCCGAAGCGCTTTTCAATGGCGGTGGTGATCGGTGCGTCGAGTGTGATCGTGTTGCCGTGGATCGCCGTGATGATGCGGTCCCAGTGGAGGTTGCGCGAGCCGGGCCGCCAGCCGACGCCGAACGCATCGGCCCCGATCGTCTTAATCCATTCGGCGGTGCTCGGTCGCGTGACGACGATCGTATCGCCGACATTGAGTCCGCGCGTCGATTCGAGCGATAGCTTCTTGGCGCCGACGGGCACGTAGTCGCCGACAACAGCAATTGGTTTCGTCGCGAACTCGCGGTTGTTCTTGCCGGTGATTCGCACCAGTGTGCGGCGATCGGGGCCGGTGGCGACGAGCGTCGTGCCGCCCTGCCCTCCCCCGGAACCGCGCAATACGATGCCGGAAGAAGTAATTCGCAGTTCGCCGGCGACTTGAAATTCGCCGGGTGCCAGTTGGACGGCGCCGCGGAAGCCGTCGTCGCGAAGACGCGAGCGGGAGACTTCGTCGATTGCGGCCTGAATGCGTGCGCCATCGTCGCCTTCGGCCGGGACAACGGAAATTGCGATGGGCACGTCGAGAATCTCTTGGTCGGCGCCCGCATAGCCGCAATTCGAGAAGTCGGGGATGCGGTTGCCGTGAGCGTCTGCTGCGTAAACTAGTTTGCCGCCGGAACCCACTTCGACGGCGGGTGACTCGGCACGCGCGAGCGACTGGCCCGCGACCCACGCCACCGCGATCGCCAGCAAGGCCCAACCGCATTCGTGAAAAAACCGCATCGTGGACCTGTCGAAGAGTGTCTCTGTTCTGTATTCAGGATAGTTGGAAGGGGCTGGGAATTCTATGCGCGCAAGGCCCGGCGGGTGCGCGGTGGATGTCTCAATTCGGCGGGGATTCATTGGTTGACAACCGTGCGCGACGAGAGGACGATGAAATTCGAGGTGGTTTTCCTGGAGCACGGGAACGAGGCGGCCATGCGACGCGATTTACAATTTTCGACGGCGATTTTGGCCCTCATTTCAGGACTCTCCATGGCGTGCGAATTGCCGGCTGCCGATGCCGCTCCGGCCAGTGACGAAGAGGCGGCTTACACGCTTACCATCGCCGAGCGAGCGAATAAAATCGTCGCACCGCTGGCGATCGTCGATGCGGCCAAAGCGACACGTGTTCGCGACCTGATTGTCGAGCAATACCGCAGCCTCGGCGAGATTCACGCCATGCGGGATGCGAAAATCGCACAAGCGGCCAGCTCGCCCGGCGACGCCGTCGTGGCCGAGGCTTGGCGCAGCGTAGCACGCAAGGAAGCGGACCTTAAACTCTTCCCGCTGCATCGCCAGCTTGTGGCGCGGCTCGACGCCGAGCTGACGCCCGAGCAAGTGAATCAAGTCAAAGACGGCCTGACTTACGGCGTGGTGCCGCTGACGTTCAAACGCTACCGCGAACTGCTGCCGAACCTCTCCGTAGAACAGCAGTCCGAGATTCTGGCCAACTTGCTCGAGGCTCGCGAGTATGCGATGGACGCGGGCTCCGCGGACGAGAAACACGCCTGGTTCGGCAAGTACAAAGGCCGGATCAACAACTACCTTTCCGCCGCTGGCTACGACATGAAGCAGGCGGAACAGGATCTCGCGGAACGCGAAAAAGCGGCCGCTGCGGCTCAATAACGATATTAGTCTCTCGCAGAGACGCGGAGACGCAGAGTTAGGAACGAGGGTGAAATTACCCGCCTCCATTTCCTTGATTTCTCTGCGACTCTGCGTCTCTGCGAGAGAATTCACGTTCCTTTCCGGAAGTAGATCATGACCTTGAATCAATTTGCATTCGTTTGTTTGGCATGTTTGGGATCGTTTGCCGGCGGGCAGAGTGCCTTCGCCCAGTATCCGACGATCACCAAGGACGTGCAGGCGGAGACCGATCGGCGTGCGCAGGCGGCGACCGAGCGGTCGGACGCGGCCTGGCATAAAGCTCAAGTGGCGGTCAAGGCGGGGGCAGCGCACGGCAGGCCGTACATCCCCTGGGCCGCGAAGCCGGACGATTTGCCGCAGGCGAAGATCCCGGCCTTTCCCGGCGCCGAGGGCGGCGGGATGTATAGTTTCGGCGGCCGCGGCGGACGAGTGTTTGTCGTCACCAATCTCGGCGACAGCGGGCAGGGTAGCTTTCGCGAGGCGCTCGAGGCGGGCGGGCCACGAATCGTGGTGTTTAATGTTGCCGGAATCATCCGGCTGAAAGAGAAAATCCGCATTCGGGCGCCATACATCACGATCGACGGCGGCTCGGCACCGGGCGACGGCGTTTGCATCGCGGGCGACACAGTCGAGCTCGAAACGCACGACGTCGTGATTCGCAACATGCGGTTCCGCCGCGGCGAATCCTGGGTCGGCGACCGTAACGACTCCTGCGGCGGGAACCCGATCGGCAACATCATGATCGATCACGTCTCGGCGAGTTGGGGCCTCGACGAGAACATGTCGATGTACCGGCACATGTATCAGCCGCCGGATGGCTCGAAGGAATTGAAACTGCCGACCGTGAACATCACGATCCAGAACTCGATCTTCAGCGAGGCGCTTGATACGTACAACCATTCGTTCGGCAGCACGATCGGCGGCTACAACAGTACGTTTCACCACAATTTGTGGGCCTCGAACACCGGCCGGAACCCGAGCGTCGGCATGATTTTTGACTTCACGTTCGTGAACAACGTGATCTTCAACTGGCGGCATCGGACGGTGGACGGCGGCGACCACCGCAGCTTCTACACCATCATCAACAACTACTTCAAGCCGGGGCCGATCACGCCGCTCGACGAGCCGATTTCGTACCGCTTGCTCAAGCCGGAAGCCCGTCGCGCGAAGCCGCCGGTCGACGACTATGGCCAGGCCTACGTGGCCGGCAACATCGTCGAGGGGAACGAGACGGTAACGGCCGACAACTGGAACGGCGGCGTGCAGATCGAGTCGATCGCCGAGGAGTCGACGATTCTGCCCAAGGTGCGGGCCGAGAAGCCATATCCGCACGCGCATCTCACGATCCAGCCAGCCGCCGAGGCGTACGAACTGGTGCTCGCCGGCAGCGGGGCGATTCGGCCGAAGCGCGACGCGGTCGACGAGCGGATCGTCGAAATGGTCCGCAGCGGCCAGGTGACTTACAAGGAGGGCAAAGGCATCATCACCGACATCGAGCAGGTCGGTGGCTATCCGGAGTACTTCGGCGAACCGTACGCCGACGCGGACGGCGATGGGATGCCGAACGCATGGGAAACCAAGTACGGCCTGAACCCCTACTCTTCGTTGGACGCGGCCGGCGACCTCAACGGCGACGGCTACACGAACATCGAAGACTTTCTTAACGGCCTCGATCCGCGGGCGGAAGTCGCCCCGTGGCAAGCGCCGCAGGACTACGTCGACCTGTGGAAGGGCCGGACGCTGGATTAGCCTTGTTTTGTAGGGGTCAGTGCGGATCATCGTTCAAAAGCCCCAGTCTTTTCCGAAGATGACACCTCTGTCGACGTAAGTCCTTAATCTCTCGAAGATGACAGCGAGAAACTGCGTGCCCCTCCGGCGCATTGGCGCCAGCTTGGGTAGACTGCGTCATGTGCGTTGACCACGGTCGCGTGGCTGTGCTTCTCCGTCGAGCGCGTACTGATCGCGTTGATTCTGTCATGTCGGCACCAATTGGAGAGCGGGATTCGGCGTGGCGAGATTATCGCACATACATGTACGTTTGTCAACTTCTCTTTTGGACACCCCAGGAGAACTGCAAAGTAGCAGGCACGCTCCGTGTGCCGTAACCGCCTTGGTGAAATCGCCGCGTACCAGCGGGGCAGCTACGGCACGCGGAGCGTGCCTGCTACGCTCAAGCGGACTTTGCAGTTCTCCTGTTGGTCACCCAGGAAGCCTGCGTTGGCGTAATTACCCCAGCGTCATCTTGTCGCGTTGCTGGGGAATCTCACTCAACGATCGTCCCCGAAAACGACTCGGCTATCACAGGCCTTGCGAAGTGCTCCAGCAATACGCCCAACGCCGCGGTGCGGTGTCGCATTTGACGTTTGAACGTGCCGACAAGGCAAGAAAGAAAGAGCTGCATCCCCTTTGACCGGACCCGAGTTGGCAATCGAAGAACTGTATCCGCCGCTGATTGTGCGGCTATAGAAAGTCGCTGTCATCGCGTCGGATCAGCTCGATCCAGACGACATCTTCGTCGTCATAGATCATGGTCCGGACCGAGCCGTCGCAGAATGCGATGTTGGCACCACCGGTATGAGCACTACCAAAGTTCGACGACTGGTCAGCCTCGCCATCCAGAATGGGTGCGCCCGTTCGTCCGTTGTCTGGGTCGTAGCCCTGGTACATCGAATTGTTATCGCCTCGGTTGCCGCTTGATGGGTTTGACGCGGTGTTATCGCAGATGCCCTCGTAGAACCTTGGGGATAAGGACTTCTCGCCGACCAATACCGTTTTCGACGCGCCATCGGAGACTTGACGTAACTTTGCTCCTATTCGCCAGTTAGAAATTCCGTTGAAACGAGCCCAGTAATCCTGCCTATCCCTCTCATTGTCGTAGCCGCCGATATGCCAGTTGCATCTTGGATAGGAAGCGGACCCGAGTTCACTCGCGGCGAGACAAGTTTGATCCGGTGCACCATTGCTTCCGCCGGCGCCATCATCTGGTCCCCATGTCAAATTTCCAGATACTCTGGTTCCGCCAATGTTGATCGCATAATCGGTCTTTGCAAGCGTATCTGGAATAGTGGCATTCTTAAGCGTGTCCTCTCTTCCGCCATCGCAATAGCGGCCGTCGGGCGATCGTGACGGCTGATTGAGCCCGGAGCGGCGGCTCGGACAGTTGAAGACGGGAACGACTTGCTTCATTTGCTTGGAGAGCTCCGGCTTTTTCGTTTCGAAGTCGAGTCCCTTGCCGAGATTGAACACGGCTTGCTCTTCGAGATAAGGAGCAGCGGCGTAGATCCAACCGCCGGGCTGCTGTGGCCCGAAGCCTTGATCGGGGTCGCCCATCCAGCCGAAACTCCAGCCGCCATGGGGGAAGAACTTGTGTGTGTTCTCATGATTGAGGCACGCCAGCGCGATTTGTCGCAACTGGCTCTTGCACTGCGAGCGCCGGGCCGCTTCGCGCGCCGCTTGAATCGCGGGCAAGAGAAGCGCGACCAGGATGCCGATGATTGCGATCACGACCAAGAGCTCGACGAGGGTAAAGGCCGTCCTCATCCGCAACTGCTCGCTACCGGAGAGGGATTTTGTCTTGCGCGCATTCATCGAACGAGTGCCTCCGTTATCTAGATCGCTGCTAACTAGATCGCAACTAACTCACATCGCAATCGAGAAGTCGGCAGATTCCACCGCCTCGGCCGGCCAGGAGTTTTGCTCCCGCGCCTCATTGAAAAGGCTCAGCGGGAACTTCGCCTTCCCGGCAATTCCGCATGTCCTCGATTTTTTACCGCTTGGGAAAGGAGACGATCGGCGCGCCGGCCGGTTCCGCGAGGCGAGCGCCAAACCGCGAACTTCTATCCATTATCGTATCAAGCCCGCGTCCACATTGACGCGGGATTCTGCCCTTAATTCAAGACAAGCCACGCGTCGGCTCGCCTTTCCAGGTCGACACCAACCGTCCATCACACGGACACCAACCAGCTGTCAGGCTGGAAAGGCTAACGTACGTTAGCCTTTCTAGGCTGACACCCACGAACAAACCATCGGGCTGGAAAGCGTAATGCACCAATCACCTGGGACGGGGGGCCGGCTCGGGCGGCGATTGGCCGAGCGTCTTGCGATACTGCCGGGGAGTCGTTCCGGCGAGCTGCTTGAACGCCCGGTTGAACCGGCTGAGCGAGTCGAACCCCGAATCTTGAGCGATGTTGACGATCCGTTCGCTGGTGGTGACGAGCTGGCGCTGGGCATGGGCCACCCGGTGCCGGGTCATTAGCACGTTGAGCGTGGTGCCGAAAGTCTTGCGGAACAGCGTGGCCGCGTAGTCGGGATGCAGGCCGACGCATTCGGCGATGTCTTTCACCTGGATCCGCGAGGTGTAGTTGCGGGCGACGAAGCAGGCCATGGCTTCGGCTTTCTCGAGATTGGTTTGTTGCCGCGGTGCGGTCGCCTCGGCGACAGTTTTCTTCGGCGCGCCGGGCTCCATG
>JANNTD010000339.1:0-8268 GCA_031403315.1 Planctomycetota bacterium | reverse complement strand
GGCGTGCTCGCCGTCGTGGGTCCGGTGATGAACAATTCGCCGCTCCAACCGGCCCCATAGAAATTCACTCGTCATGTTCGCCAGCGCGCTTGTTCGGAAAGAACGTCAGCGCCGCCGAGTTCATGCAGCACCGTAGGTCGGTCGGTCGGCGGCGGGCGGATGTCGGGAAGCGGTGGCGAGACGCCCATGTTGGCGCTCGCGGGCGACGCTGCCTAAACTTGCTCTCGTCAACAATAATCCGAAACGAAAAGTGCCGGCGAGCCACGTCTCGCCGGTTTTTTTGCACGCTCGCCATCAGAGAATTCCTTTCCCATTGTTCTCCGGTAGGGCACAATGGAGCTTTCACAATCCCGCAGTACAGGTAAGGAAGCGATGCGATGACAGGTGCGAGCATCAGCCGGTTGAAAAGTCTTCTCTTGCTGCTAATGCTCGCCGGCTCCGTCTCTCAGGCCGCCGAGCCGCCACGAGTCTCGAGCGACCGCTACCAGTTGGAACTCGTCGCCCAGGAGCCGGAGATCGTCACGCCGGTCGGCATGACGTTCGACCGCGACGGGCGGCTGCTCGTGGTCGAATCGCACACGCACAAGCGGATGCCCGATTATCAAGGGCCCGCCGGCGATCGTATTCGCATGCTTTCCGACTCCGACCGTGACGGCCGACTCGATCGCTGGAGCACCTTTGCCGAAGGCTTCCTGCACGCGATGAACGTGCTCGCCCGCCCCGACGGCGGCGTCTACGTCTTGTCGCGGCACAGCGTCGTGCTTGTGCGCGATACCAATGGCGACGGTCGCGCCGACGACGAGCGCGAGCTGATTCATTTGGAATCAGACGACGACTATCCGCACAACGGACTCGGCGGCATTGCGCTGCTGGCCGACGGCTCACTGCTCGTGTGCCTGGGCGAGAACCACGGTTTCGCCTTCAAGATGACGGGTTCCGACGGCACCGAACTTTCCGGCACCGGCGGACTCGATGGCGTGATCCACGCGACGGCCGACGGCGGTGAGCTCGAATGGCTGGCCCACGGCGTATGGAACCCGTTCAGCATTTGCGTTGATCCGCACGGTCGGATGTTCGCCGTCGACAACGATCCGGACGCCAGCCCGCCTTGCCGGCTCTTGCACATCGTGCCCGGTGGCGACTACGGCTACCTCTTCCAATACGGCCGGGCCGGCACCCATCCGCTGCAGGCCTGGAACGGCGAACTACCCGGCACGCTGCCGATGGTCTGCGGCGTCGGCGAAGCGCCGACGGCGATCGTCGCCCACGCCGGCAGCCTGTGGGTCACCAGTTGGGGCGATCACCGCGTCGAGCGCTATCGGCTCGTGCCGCGCGGTGCATCCTTCGGCGCCGAGCGCGAGATCGTGGTCCAGGGGAACGCCGACTTCCGCCCGACCGGGATGGCGGTCGCGCCCGACGGCTCGATTTATTTCGGCGATTGGGAGCTGCGCGACTACGAAGTACACGGCCACGGCCGCATCTGGCGGCTCACGTTGCCCAAGGACGAACTAGCGCAACAATTCCCACCGCCCACAGCCGGTGAGCAGGAAGTCGAAAAGTTGCGAGCAATGGCTAGCGATCTTGGTGCGAAGTCGGCAGATCCCTTCGCGCGCGCTGCCGCGGTCTGGGAACTGTCGAAGCGCTCCGACCTGCCTCAGACGACTGCAAAGTCAAAATTTCAATCTCCGTCAGTCAAAATCTGTTTGATGCAAGCTCATCGACTGAAAGGTGGCCCATCTTCCGAATCTATGTTGCGTACCGCCCTCGTCGACGAGTCGCCCGACGTGCGGCTCTACGCGGTGCGCTGGATCGCCGACGAGCGAATTCTCGCTCTCCGCGATGACGTGGCGAAGCTACTCGACGGACCGTTGCCCAGCCCCCAGTATTATCTTGCCGTGTTGGCGGCAGTCGATTGGCTCGACAACGAGCCCGAGCTGCGAAACAGCGGCATCAACGACGCGCTCTTGCTGCGCGAGCTCCGCAACCAGCGGCGCTCGACGGAAGTTCACACTCTGGCGCTACAACTATTGTCACCCGACGACAAATATCTGACATTGGATCGATTGAGCGGCTGGCTCGGACAAGAGCATCAACCGCTGCGGCTGGAAGCGGTCCGCACGCTCGCCCAGCAGTCGAATCCGCAGCGGTTCGACCTCTTGGCCGCGACGGCTCGGGATGGCAAAGCCAGCGATACCGTGCGCGCAGAAGCAATCGCCGGCCTCGCCGCTGCCGCCGGTCAGCATCGAGATGTGCTCGAAGAATTTGCGGCGGGAGCTAATCCAACACTCGCACGCGAAGCCGAGCGGACGCTGCGACTTAGTGGGTTGCGGCCGATAGTGGTGGAAAAAAAGCCTCCGGCCGTCGAACTGGCCGCGTGGAGCGAAGTCTTGAAGGTGCCGGGCGATGCCGCCGCCGGGCGGCGTCTGTTCTTCAGCGCCATCGGGGCCCGCTGTGCCGTCTGCCACCGCTATGACGGTCGCGGCGGCACCATCGGCCCCGATCTCACGAACATCGGCCGCAGCAATTCCCGCGAGCAGATCATCACTTCGATCCTCGCGCCAAGCCGCGAGATCGCGCCCCACTTCCAACCGTGGTTGCTCGTCACGAAGGACGGCAAGTCGTACTCTGGCCTGCGGCTGGCCAAAGGAGGTGACGACGGCATCGAACCCTACTCCGACTCCGCCGGCAACGAGTTCACGCTCGAAAGCAACGCGATCGAATCGCGCGAGGCGAGCTCCGTCTCGATCATGCCCGACGGCCTCGAGGCGACCGTCTCGATCGACGATCTGCGCGACCTGGTGACGTTTCTTTGCGAGCCGAGCGACGACGGCAAATAAGACGCTGCACGCTGCCATCGCCACGCTAGCACGGCGACGCTTCGGCTACCCAGTTTGCACCATCTCTCCAGCCTCCGCGACCGACAAACTTTATTGGAGTCGCGGCCGCCCGTCCACCGACAATTGAAGCTGTACGTGAAGGGGGAAGCTACGCGCCGTACGTTAGCCTTTCCAGGCTGACACTCGCTTGGGTCAGGCTAGAAGGCCTAACGTACGGCGCGCTGCCATCGAGGTTCCCCCATGTCGAGCGCCTCCGCCAACCCGAACACCGACAATGCCCCCCGCGGCGCGATCATGGCGCTCGCCGACTCGGTCTCCGACGTCGGCGCCGTCGCCATTCGCTGGGTCGAAACACTCGGCGACATCTCGCTCTTCGGGCTGAGCACGCTCTCCTGGCTGCTCACGCGCTTGCCGCGCCGTGGCACACTCCTCAATAGCCTCTACAATATCGGCGTGCTGAGCCTGCCGGTCGTCGCGCTGACCGGCACCTTCATCGGCATGGTGCTGGCCGTCCAGTCGTACACCCAATTCAAGGCCTTTGGTTTCGAGACGCGGCTCGGCGCGCTAATCAACATGTCGATGTGCCGCGAGCTGGGGCCGGTGCTGGCCGCGACGATGCTCGCCGGCCGCGTCGGTAGCGCGATCGCCGCCGAACTCGGCACGATGCGAATCACCGAACAAATCGACGCCCTCGAAAGCATGGGCGCGAATCCCGTCCAATATCTCGTCGTGCCGCGCTTCCTCGGCTGCCTGCTGATGATCCCGTCGCTCACGCTGATGGCCGTCTTCATGGGCGTCGTTGGCGGCGGCTTCTACGCGATCCACGTCCTGGGCATCGATTCCTACCACTACTGGAGCAACTCGCGCGAGTTCGTCACCAACTGGGACCTCTTCTACGGCATCTTCAAGAGCGTCTTTTTCGGCGCGACGATCGCCATCGTGAGCTGCTACCGCGGCTTCCACTGTGCCCCCGGGGCCGAAGGCGTCGGCCGGGCCGCCACCGCCGCTTTCGTGATGTCGTTCGTCGTGATCCTGATCCTCGACTTCCTGTTGAGCATCTCGCTCGACAACGTGCATGAGTTTCTCTGGCCCGACATGATGAAAGGGTAACGCCACGTACGTCAGGCTTTCCAGCCTGACACGTACGAGTTCGCTAAGGTCAGGCTGGAAAGCCTAACGTACTAAAATGGTCGCCGCCGACTCCAAATCGAACCAACCGCTGATTGAGCTCTCCGAGCTGAGCGTCCAGTTCGGCCCACAGTCCGTGCTGCGTGCCATTGATCTCACGGTCCCCCGCGGCCAGACGCTCTCTGTCATCGGCGAGAGCGGCTGCGGCAAAACCGTGCTCCTCAAAACCATCATCGGACTGGTCCGCCCGACCGAAGGCTACGTCGAGTTCGACGGCAAACGCCTCGACGAGCTCAACGACAAAGCCCTCACCGCACAGCGAACCCGCTTCGGCTACGTGTTCCAGAACGCCGCGCTGTTCGACAGCATGACCGTCGCCGAAAACGTCGCCTTCCCGCTCGAGCAGAATCGCAACATGCGGTTCAGCCAGGCCCGCGACGTGGTGGTCAACTACCTGGCTGAAGTCGGCCTCCCCGACAGCGTCATGAACCAGAAGCCCGCTCAGCTCTCCGGCGGCATGAGGAAGAGAGTGGGACTCGCCCGCGCGCTGGCCATGGACCCGGAAGTGATCCTCTACGACGAGCCGACCACCGGCCTCGACCCGATCATGAGCGACGTCATCAACGAGCTCATCATCCGCACCCGTGAGAAGCACCGCGTCACCAGCATCTTGGTGACCCACGACATGAAAAACGCCTTCAAAACCTCCGACCGCATCGTGATGCTCTACCCGCTCGCCCGCCTCGGCCGCGACGAATCGCAAATCATCTTCGACGGCACCCCCGCCGAAATCGAAAAGTCCAAAGACAAACGCGTCTCCCAATTTGTCCGCGGCGAAGCCGGCGAACGATTGATGGAAATGCGCGAACAAGCTAACCGCTAACCGACGGTATTCCCTGACACCCGACACCTGACACCTTCTTTCCCATGAACGACCGCATCAAACAATTCCGCGTCGGCGTCGTCGTGCTGGCCACGTCGATCATCGGGGCGATCCTGGTCACGCTCAACGGCCCCACCTCCACCGAGTGGATCCCCGGCCTCGACAAACACTACCAGGTGACGATCGAGCTCCAACAAGCCCCCGGCATCGGCCCAAACACGCCGGTCCGCAAGAACGGCCTCCTCATCGGCCGCGTCGCCGCCGTCGAAGACATGCAGGATCACGTTGCCGTGAAGGCCAACATCGACGCCGGCCGGCTGCTCTACGCCAACTACCGCGTCCAGGTCCGCACCACGCTGCTGGGCGACGCCACGATCGAATTTATCACCGGCCGCGTCGCCCCTGGAACCGCGCCGGTGGCCAATGATTTTGTCTTCACCGGCAGCGTCGCCCCCAGCCCGATGGACGCCATCATCGACATGCAGGACGACCTCCAGACGATGATCACCTCGCTCCAAACCGCCGGCGACGAAGTCGGAAAACTCGCCAAGACGATGAACACTGCCATCGGCCCCGACCCCGAGTCCGGCCGCGTGCCGCGCCTGCTCGACACCGCCGAAAAATCGATGGCCGACCTCTCTCGCGCCGCCGCGACCTTCGACAAATTCTTCGGCGACCCCGAGCTGATGAGCTCCATCCGCGAAGCCCGCCTCACCATGAACGACGTCCGCGACGTGGCCAAGAGCGTCCAAGAACCCATCGCCGCCATCGACCGCAACCTCAAAAATCTCGAAGGCCTCACCGAGCCCCTCGGCCGCAACGGCGAGCAAGTCTCCACGGCGATCATCGAAGGCCTCACCGGCCTCTCGCGCATCGTCGAAGAGCTGACAGTCCTGACCGAATCGCTTAACAGCCGCGACGGCACCATCGGCCGCCTGATTCACGACCCGGCAGTCTACGACAACCTCAACCGCCTGCTGTGCAACTCGAACCAGGTGGTGTTGCGGATCAACGACCTCACGCTCCGCCTGCGGCCGATCGTGGACGATGTGAGAATCTTCAGCGACAAAATTGCCCGCGAGCCGGGACGAATCGTCGGCGGCGCGGTGAACCCGAGCATGGTCAAATGAGTTGGTGCCGGCGGCCACGCCGGACATCCGCTTGCCCGCCCATCCGATTCTTGATTTCTACGCCGAAGGCGTTCAATTCCAAAGCCCGGGGTCGCCGGTCCTCCGGCGCACCCTGGGAAACGAAGCCCACAACCCAAACCCCAACGGGGTTTCATTCCTCGCTCGGGGAGTGGCTAAAAATAGTTGTTGAATTGGGACACCGGCCGTGATAGAACGAAACGCATGAACTATACAGAATATCACTTATCCGAAAACCGCATGAGGGCAGCCACGAAAAGCCGCAAAAGACACGAAAGTTTTTCGTGCTTCTTCACGGCTGTTCGTGGCCATTCCTGCTGCCGACTGCGCTGTCTCTGCGTCTCTGCGAGAGACCTTCCGCGAAACGGAGCGGGGTCCGATGAGCGGGGACGGATCAAACGGACTTTATCCGACAATTCGAGGAGTCATTTTGTCGATCCTCCGACACGCTGCGCACGAATTTTTACGTCGATTCCGCGATCGCCAGGCGACAATTCGGGTGCCAATTGTCGCCTCCGAGCGTGTTTTCAAGGGAACGACAGTTGCAAGACTCGAACCAGCAACGACTTGCGAGCCGGTCAAAAAACGCCTCCCGACAAAACGCGAAAAACCTCGAGCCCCAGCACCAATTGTCGCCCGTGTTCGAACCACCCGACGACAATTGCGAGACAAGACAAGGAGAGACAAGGAGACGGCGAGACAACGAGGCGTCGGCTGGTCGGTGGGTGTTTGGCTCTCGACTCTCCGCCCTCCGCTCCCAGCCCTACCGCTACGGTGGACTGACCAGCGGCGGACCTTGCTGTGGCGAGGAAATTGGAGGACCAGCCGGTAGCGTCGGCGGCGAGAACGGGGCAGGGGTGGAGGGCCCGGTGTTGGGAAATGTGGTAATCGGCGAAAATGTTGGCGGAGGTGAGTCTTGCGAGACCGGCGGAGGTGTTATTGGAGGCAACGGCATGGGAGCCATTACTGGCGGCGGCGCGGCCGCACCGGAGAGCGTTTCCTGTCGCAACTGGTTCGCCCGATCGAGAAGCTGCTCCGTCGGCACGATGATTTGCGGCTGCAGATCGAACGACGCCGTGCGATGGTCCTCGATCTTGTTGGGCATCACGTTTTCGCTCACGAAGTCGAGCGGCGGGATTTGGTACCACGGCGTCGGGATCGGCTGGTTCACGGTGAGCGTTTCGAAGCCCGGCTTGACCAGCCGAATCTCGCGCGTGCCGTAGTAAGTGAAGTCGACCGAGCAAGGCGTGGTGCCGATTTGCTGATTGTCCACAAACACCAAGGCCCCAGGGGGATTGGAACGCACCGCGAGCCGGCGCCGCACGCAGCCGGTGGGGAGCAGCGTCACCACCAGCGCAAGGGCGACCAGCACACGGCTTGGCATGTGACTGGTCACGCGGTTGAGCGCGCGATGAAAGTGTGGATTTCCCGTAACGCGGGGCCAGCGCATGTCATTCCTCAGACAATCTGACTCGCAATTTGGCTCGATGGGCGGCGAAGTATATTGGGCGGCGATCGCGCCAGCCAGAGCGGCTTCGACCGCCGCCGGCCGCGATTTGCGTCCCGGGAAGCCGTATCCTCGCCCCAACCGCGTAGCTAGAATGGAGTTGGGCTGCCTACGGACCCTCCAAGATTGGACCATCCCGGCTGCTGTCGCATGGCCACGTCGAATGATTTCGACCAGCGTGCAGTCCAGGAGCACGGCTTCCCGCCGTGCTAGCGTTCGCCCGACTCTCACAATCTGCCACGGTCCGTCGTCGATGAATCACGGTTGGCATTGTCCTACGTTCGCTGTCGAGGTCGCACAATTGAGCGACTTGGGCATGCGCCGCATGAACAACCAGGATTCGCTGGCCGTCGTCGTGACCGACGATGAGGCAAAGTGGTCGAGCCGCGGCCACCTGTTGATGGTCGCCGACGGAATGGGCGCCCACGCCGCCGGCGAGCTGGCCAGCAAACTCGCGGCCGACAACATCCCGCACACGTACTTCAAACTCCGCGACCTCTACCCGCCCGCCGCACTCCGCCAGGCGATCCGCGAAGTCAATTCGTTGATCTATGCCAAGGGACAGAGCAACATCGGTTTCCAGGGGATGGGCACCACTTGCAGTTGTCTGGTGCTGTTGCCGCAGGGGGCGCTCGTGGCCCACGTCGGCGACAGCCGCGTCTATCGTCTCCGCGGCCATCGGCTCGCGCAGCTGACATTCGACCACAGCCTGGTCTGGGAAATGGCCGCGGCCGGGCAGATGGCCGAAGAGGATGTCCCGTCGTA
>JANNTD010000338.1:0-4278 GCA_031403315.1 Planctomycetota bacterium | reverse complement strand
GTCGCAGCGAAGGGCGAGCGGCGCGGCGCGGCGAGCCAACTTGCCATCGCCGAATTGCTGTGTGACTGAAGCTGCGATTCGCTCTCAAGCGCTGGTTGTCCGAATCGCCGCACATACCAACATGCAAGTAGCGTGTGAACGAATAGGGCCATCGGAATCACCGCCCACCAAGCGACATCGACGCGAACCGAAGATGTCAAACAAATCGCCAATCCGCCCGGTGACCCGGCCATTATCAGTTGCTGAAGTTCGTCCGGCGGAGTCTGCAGAAAAAACATCCGCCGCACTACGATCCATCCGGTCCACCATGCTGCCATGAATAACAATGCCCACGCGCCGGCACTCACTTCGTCTCTCCGATTGACGCCCAAAGCGACCGCCCACAGATACAGGCTGATTGTCGCGACGCAAGCAGTCAGCGACGAAGTGGCTAGCCAGGTCCCGGGGTTCAGCGCTTTGCTCGAATCGCCAAAGGGATTCTCAAACTTCCAGTGTCGTTCGATCCCCAAAGCGCCACATAAGACATCGACGCCACACATTAAAGCTAGTGCAATCACAATCGGCAAGAAACACATCAACATGCCGGCAACGAGCTTTTGAATCGCCACTTTCCACATCGCCACAGGCAGCGACTGTGTGAATGCAAGCGTACCCCGCGGACCCTCGCTGGATGCTTCGCCCGCCGCGACAAACAGGCTCAGCGGTAACATGCACAGCGTCGCCATTCCCACGGAGATGATGATCGCGTCCCGCCCAAAGTCGACGATGTTCATGAGCGGCATCGCGGCGACCGACACCACAATCGCCGTCAGCGCCGCAAGCTTCCACTTGTGCTCGTGCCACTCTTTCCACGCCAAAGCTTGCCAAATCGTGCGCATGTTGGGCCGCTAGGTTAAAGGTTGGAACTCCGCTTGCGGTTTAGCTACATCAACCGCGCCGCCCTCGCGCCGCCCGACCACATACGCCTCGAAAATCTCGTCGAGATTCAAGTCGACGACGCGAAATTCGACGCCCTCGCGGCCGAGCCGTTCGATCGCACTCTCCGCCCGCTCGACGGCAACGACCAACTTGTCGCCGTCGCTGCGTACGTCGAGCACGGTCAATTGTCCGCGAATTGCTTCAAACGCCTCGCGGCCCAAAATCAGCTGCTTAACATCGCGCCGCAGCGTCTCGGTGTCGGCCTGTCGCACGATCCGGCCCTGGTCAAGAATCGCGACCTCATCGGCGACCGGCTCGACTTCATAGAGCAAGTGGGAGCTGTAGAAGACCGTCCGCCCTTCGCCCTGCAGGTGCGTGATGAGATCGCGATTGAATTGCTTCCGCATGATCGGATCGAGCCCGAGCGCGGGATCGTCGAGGATCACCAGCTCCGGCCGATGCGCGAGTGCGAGCACCAGGCCGAGCCGGACGTTTTGGCCCTTCGAGAGGTGTTTGATATTCGTGGCGATCGGCAGCTCGAAATCGCGGACGTATTTGAGCGCGAGGTCGTGATCCCAGGTCGGATAGAACGGTGCGACGAATCGCAAAATCTCGCCAACCTGCATCCAGCCATACATCGTCTGGTCCTCGGCCAGGTAACCAACGCGGCGGCGGAGTTCAATTGGCTCCTGCGACGGATCGAGGCCCAACACGCGGATCGAGCCGTCGTCTCGCTTCAACAACCCCAACAGCATGCGGATCGTCGTCGTCTTGCCGGAGGCGTTGCGGCCGAGAAACGCGAACGTCTTGCCGCGGTCGACGCGAAACGTCACGCCGCGGAGCACTTCCGTCCGCCCGAACGACTTGGTGACCGCCTGAAGTTCAATCGCTGATTCAATCATGAGGTAGGCTCCTCGTTCGCCGCTGCGGAGAGTGATTGTTCGACGCCGCCCGCGGCTTCCGCCAAAAGTTCGTGCAATTCGTCGGTGGTGAGTCCGAGGCCGACGGCCTGCCGCGCGATCTGCCGCAGCTCATCGACCAGCCGCTTGCGATGGACGGCAAGCTGGCCGCGCTTGGCCCGGGCGGCGACGAACGTCCCCTGCCCATGCCGCATCTCCAAGAGCCCCTCGCCCACCAGCCGCTCGTAGACCCGCAGGATCGTGTTCTGATTGACGGCCAGTTCCCGCGCGAGTTCCCGCACCGATGGCAACCGCTCGCCAGGACGCAGCGAGCCGGAAGCACAGAGCGTGGCAATCTGCTCGGCTATTTGCCGCGAGATGGGCACCGCCGAGCCTTTTTCAATTCGCAGAAACATGGCAAAAACCGCTGGAAAATGACAGAAGCTGCCAAGTGACTACAGAACTATAACAGTTGTCAGAGGCCCCGTCAAGCGATTTCTGGATTTTTGAAGTCTGGAGGACGGGAGGGACGAGCGACCGGCTGCTCGAAGTTCACTCGCCGGATTGGGCCGCCTGGGCGAACGGGTTGACGATCTTCAGCCCATTGATTTCAGCATAGCCGCCGAAGTCCTCGGTATAGAGCGTGACGACGCTCGCTTCGAGGCAAGCCGCCACGAGTAGCGCGTCCCAGGACGACAAGCTGTACCGTTCCGTCAAGCCGGTCGATCTGTCGAACACTTTCCAACTCGGCAAGGTGGTCGTCCACAGGTGGCGCAAATCGTCAACATCTTGACGTGCATTCTGTGAAGTGTAGCCTTGCGGCGCGAGCTTTCGCGCAGCCGCGATATACTCGCATGCAACCTGCCAGAGGAGCAGACCCTCTTCAAGGCGATCGATCAATTCCCGGGCCAATGCCTTTTTTTCCGGCTCTCGATCGTCATGAACATAAATCAGGACGTTCGTGTCAACCGCGTTCATGGAGTTGGTCGCGAGTCAATTTCGGAGCATCGGGCGGGAGCGGCGAATTGCTCATTCGCTCTAGGAGACGCTTCTTGATCTCGGCTCGCTTGATGGGATCCGGTTCCAGCGGCGGTATTAGTTCGGATCCATTTTGCACGACGACCTGCACTTCGGTCTCTTCGGGCAAGTTGCAAGGAACGACTGGCACGAAAGCCCCGTCGCGATAAACGGCGCGGAAGGTTTCTTGCATGGTTTGGCTCCGGGAAGGCTGCAACACCCCAATTATATCTCGAGGGACGCGCGTTGCGGAGCACCGATCAATGTCTGAGCCGTAAACTGCCCCTCCGCCTCGCGCAGACAACGCTGAATCTGCCGCACCGCTTGTCGCAAGCGAGCTTCGTTCTCCACCAGCGACATCCGCAAGAAGCCCTCGCCGGCTGGGCCGAAACCGCTGCCGGGGCTCACGGCGACGTTCCCCTTCTCGAGCAGCATCATGCCGAAGTCCATTGTGCTCATCCGCGACCGCCACGGCTCGGGGATCGGCACCCAGCAGAACATGCTGGCTTTCGGCGGCGTTACGTTCCAGCCGATCCGCTGCAGGCTCTCGCACAGCGCGTCACGGCGGCTTTCGTAGATCGCCGCCTGAGTTTCCATGCCGGCGTCGCCGTGCCGCAGGGCCATGATCGCCGCGATCTGCACCGCCTGGAACATGCCGTAGTCGTAATAGCCCTTGATTGTGGCCAGGGCCTTGATCATCTCGCGGTTGCCGGAGCAAAAGCCGATCCGCCAGCCGGCCATGTTGTAGCCCTTGCTCATCGTCGTGAACTCGACGCCCACGTCCGCCGCACCGGGCGACGCCAGGAAGCTCGGCGGCTTGTAGCCATCGAAGGCCACGTCGGCGTAAGCGAAATCGCTGATCACCAAGAAGCCGTATTTTCTTGCCAGCCGCACCACTTCGTCGTAAAACGGCTGCTCAATGCAGGCCGTCGACGGATTGTGCGGATAATTGATGATTAAAAGCTTCGGCTTCGGATAGAGATGTTCGCACGTGTACGCGACGTTCGCCAGAAACTTCTCGCTGTCCTTGACTTCGAGCGCGATCACGTTTCCCGATGCCAGTGCCACCGAATAGACGTGGATCGGGAAATAGGGCGCGGGCACGATCGCCGTGTCGCCCGGCCCCATCATCGCCAGGCACATGTGGCTGAAGCCCTCTTTCGAGCCCAGGCAGACGATCACTTCGTCGTCGGGGTCGAGCCGCACGCCGAACCGCTTGAGATACTTCGAACAGACCTCGCGGCGCAAGTTGACGATGCCGTTCGACTTGCTGTAGCCGTGATTGTCCGGATCGGCGGCCGCCTCGGCCAGCTTCTGGATGACGAATTCCTCGGGCGGATCGGAGGGATTCCCCATGCCGAGGTCGATTACATCGTCGCCGGCACGACGCTTGTTGTAGAGCATCGTGTTGATCCGCCCGAACAGGTAGGGCGGCAGGCGCGTG
>JANNTD010000337.1:0-18820 GCA_031403315.1 Planctomycetota bacterium | reverse complement strand
TCACAGCGACTCCTTCGCAAAATACGCCGTCGCTTTTTTTAAGATTTCGCGTTCCAGCTCCGCCCGCTTGAGCTGCTTGCGAAGCCGAGCGACCTCGTTGCGCAGCTCCTCGACCGTGGCCTGCTCGCCGCACGGCTCGGGCGGCGGCGCGAACGTCGCCTGAACCCTGAACCCTGAACCCCCGAACCCTCCCAATCCCGCCCTTGTCTCCCACGTGGCCCCCTCCCCACCCGCGTGGTAGAATTCAGCTATGAGCATCGAAATCGACGCCACCTATCGTGCCGGGGCTATTCACCCGGATGTCCCGCTCGCGCTGCCGGAAAATACGCCGGTCCACGTCGTCGTCAGGCCGCGAGTATTATCCACCCAAGGCCTCTCCCGCGAAGAAATCATCGCCATGCGGCCTAAGTCCCCCCGATTTACCGCCGAAGAACTCGACGCTCTGATTGAGAAATACAGCGTCTCCGTTGGTTCGTTGCCTCCCGACTTTTCTCGCGAGGACATCTATAGCGACCACGACTAATGGCCTATCTGCTCGACACGGGAATTCTGCTCCGGCTCGTCGACAAGCAAGATCGGCTGCACGATGTCGTGCGAATAGCGCTCGGAACTCTGGGCAATCAAGGGACACAGCTTTGGATTGCCGCGCAGAACGTGGCTGAATTCTTGAACGTCGCTACCCGGCCGGTGGCTAATAATGGCCTGGCCATGGCACCGGTTCGAGCGGTCGAACTCTTCGAGCGCGAGATCGAATCCATCTGCAGCGTACTTGAGGACACTGATGCGACGCATCTCCAATTCAAGCAACTCGTTACCAAATACAGTATCGTCGGCAAACAAGTTCACGACGCCCGTCTCGTCGCGATGATGCTCAATTGGCGGATCGAAAGCATACTCACGCTCAACGACCGGCACTTCCGCCGCTACGAATCGGAAGGCATCACTGTCGTGACGCCCGCCAATCTCAACGCATCTGGCGCTCCGTAGAACATTCGCCCAAACTGATTTCGCATGAGCCAGACCGACCGCCTCCTCGCCCGACCCTCCATCGAGCACCAAATCGAAACCGAGAACCCAGTCCTCCAACGCGAAGCCGACGACGGCGAGTGAAGTACAACCCGCCTCAGCCCGCTAATCCTCGCCGTTTCTCCAAGCTCGCCCTCACCAATGGTAAGCAACAGATTTGCTGGCCTTGGCCCCCGACGATGGTACACCAACGATATGAGCGAGCAAATCGACGCAATTTTCGATCATGGAGTGTTCAGGCCTTTGGTGCCGCCGGCGCTCCCGGATCTAGCTCGGGTGAAGCTCACGGTTGAGCCCGAGTTGACCGACGGTGTCGCGTCCTCCGAAAGCGCCGACTTCGAGGCCGAGCTCGATCCGCCGTTATTCGATGGCCCCAACCTTCCGGCGGACTTTTCGCGGGCCGATATCTATCAAGACCACGATTGACAAATATCTCACAATGAGATATAGTTGATTGAATGCACGTCATTTCGCGGAAGGCGTTGCGCTTGTTTTGGGAACAGCATCCAGACAGCAAGTCGCCGCTCGTTCGCTGGCACCAGATCGTCAGTCGGACCAATTTCCCGAGCTTTGCCGCGCTTCGCATGACCTTTCCGAGTGCCGACAAGGTGGACAAGTTCGTGGTTTTCAACATCGCCGGCAACAAGTATCGCCTAATCGCTGCGGTGCACTTCAATCGCGGGAAGATTTACATCCGGCACGTGCTCACGCATGCCCAATACGATCAAGGAGCTTGGAAGTCATGAATCTCCTGACGAACGAAACGGTGGCTCATTGGGCCACGATCGCGCCGATCCTTTCGATTCGCAACGAGCGCGAGTACGATCGGGCCGTGAAGCGGCTCAATGAATTTGTCGATGAGATCGGCGATAACGAGCGGCATCCGCTCTACAGCCTGCTCGATACGCTTGGCACCGTCATTCATGCCTACGAAGAGACGCATCACCCGATGCCGAAGACCAGCGGCCGGCAAGTCCTCCGCTTTCTCATGGAAGAACACGCGCTGACGCAGTCGGACCTGCCCGAGATTGGCTCGCAGGGCGTTGTGTCTGAAGTTCTGAACGGCAAGCGTGAGCTGAACACCCGCCAAATCGACGCCCTGGCAAAACGCTTCAGCGTTTCCCCCGCGGTGTTCTTCTGAACAACCGGTTGAATGCCCCGACGCGCCATCCACGAAACCAAGATCGTGCCGAATTGCGTCAGGTGTGCGAGCAAGTGATTCGAGTGGCCCCGAATTGGGAGGACACAGACCTATTCGGGAAGGGCGTCGCATGCCCTCTCGATCCCACTTGCTCGACGACAGCGTTAACGTCGAGCCGGCACCCGTCGCGGCGAAACTACGCGGATACAGCTATCGCCGCCGCAGGCAAGCAACGATGAGGCCGCCGACGACCAAGATGCTCACAAAAGTGGGCTCCGGTGCGGCCGTGGTTGAAGCTGCTCCCGACCCGGCGGCGGCCGCGTTCATCATCGCGTCGTACGCTGTGAAATTGGGAACCGATTCGCCGAACTGCTCCTTCCATTCCGCGTAGCCGGCCCCCGCCGTCAGATCGTCGCTGCTCGCCGCGCCCGCGCCAGCCAGCGCACCCACATCACCCAGCGCAACCAAGTCGCGCATCACCGTGTAGTCCGCGGCGTCGACGACACCGTCGCCGTTGAAGTCGGCAAATGGCCGCGAACGTGCCACGGCCCGCAACTCGTACTCGAAAAAGTCGGCGCTCCCCTCCGGCGGCTGCGTGCCGCCGTGGATGTACATCCACGGTCCGATCACGGCCGCGAGCAATCGGACCGACGATCCGTCCCCCGTCTCGCCCGTGAACTCAAACACGTCGAACGGCGCGGCGACGGGTAGCGCCTCGCCCTTCAGCCCTTCGAGATTGAGGATCTCGTCCACGTCGATCACAAACGCCGGCGTCGGACCGTCGGAAATGATCGAGCCCCAGACCTCCGCGTTTTCAAAACTGGCCTCCGCGGTCCAACCGCTGCCATGGCGGAAGTCGTATTTGCCGAGCAGCCGATAGCGCAGGTCGAACCCCGCGATGCCGCCCGTCTGATGCAGCGTACTGAGTCGCGGCACGAGCCGGTAATGGTCCAAGGATACCGGCGGATCCTGCGCCAGGCTCGACGGCGTCAAAGAGCCAACCGCGGCCGGAACCAGCAAGAGACACACGAAAAAGAATCGCTTCATGGCCAGTACCTCCTCAGAGAACAGGCTGCCCCGCTAACGCTAAAAATTACACCAACCCGCAAAAAAATGCAACTTGATGCGAGGTAACCGTTCACGCCCCGGGATGAAAAACTGGTCTTCGCGCGGCAGGCGATTTGAGCGACACCCAGTGGATGTCGTTGCCACCGCCGATCACTGCCGAGCAATTGGCTTCGTTGCCGCCTGAGTTTCAGACGCGCACCGCGTTGAGCGATTTAAGCCGAAGCCCAATCAGGCAGCGCCCGGGTCAGGATGGCAGGATACTGCAATTGCGCAAAAGGCTTACGAAAAAGCGGTTATTTGTTGACAGGCGTGATGCAACTAGGATAAATGGGGTATGGAGGCACCAGTGCGCGGCTTGGGCGCTCCCGCTACTTGAACGCCCCTGAGGCAAGCGACTGGCCAGGAGTTGCCGACTTGCGAAATCGCACGTCCGAACCAGCGCCGGTTGCACGATCGACGAGTAGATGGCACATCGCTCCCGTCCCATCCGCATCGTTAACGACGGCGGCAACGTTACGTGGACGCCACCACCAGCAACACCACGCGCTCCGATGAGACCGCCATCGGCCACACCACGGGCGCCGACGAAGACACGGTTGACCAGCAATGGCGCCTGCGGACCGACGTCGGCAACGGCGGCGTGTTCAGCGCAGGCGGCGCCGGCAACGAAAACGCGTCAACGCTTAAAACGACGATCTCAGGCCTCGACGCCGGAACGTACGATGTGTTCGCCTACGTTTTGGGCGAACGTGACCAACAACTGGCAGATCCAGGTGGGTTTGGACCCCAATAACTTGATGCAGGTGCGGGACAACGGGGCCCAGCAGGCCGAGCTCAGCCAGTTCGATCCGGCCTGCGGGACCATGCTGCTAACCAGCGGCGGCGCCTCCTTGTACCGCACCTACGTGGGCCGGACGAGCGTGCTGGACGGCGGGCCGATCGACGTTCTCATCAACGACTCTTTGTTCAACGCCTCGGGAGCCGCTGGCCACAACCGGACCTGGTACGACGGAATCGGCTACTCCTTGGTCATCACGCCTTTGGCCGGCGATTACAATGGCGACCAGATTGTCGACGCGGCCGACTACACCGTTTGGCGCAACTCGCTCGGACGCGAGGTCGAGCTGGGTACTGGCGCCGACGGCAACCGCAGCGGAATCGTCGATCCGGACGACTACACCGTATGGAAAAGCAATTACGGCCAAACGACGGGCACCGCCGCACGAGGATCCTCGGTGCCGGAACCCGCGGCGGCGATGCTCCTGGTTTTTTCCATATTTTCTGCATTGACCGTGCGGTGGAATCGGTTGTTGCATGCTGGAGCAAGCAAACGGTTTTCCAAGATATTTGTACCCATTGCTTAGCTACAGGCGAACCATGATCCTCCGACGTCTTCGCAACTGTTTCCTAGCTCCGCGTATCGCCTTATTGGTAGTCGGGCCTTTGGCCGCCCTCGCGATTTGCGCAGCCGATGCGCCGATAGTCACCGCTGCGGTTGCGGCTGCCGAATCGCTGGACTTCCGCAAGGACTGGCGATTCACCAAAGGGGATCCCGCAGGCGCCCAACAGAGCGAATACGACGACGCATCCTGGGCGCCGGTACGACTGCCGCACGACTGGGCTATTGCAGGCCCCTTTGAACCAAACGCCCCGAGCGGTTCGTCCGCCAAACTTCCCTGGAAGGGCGTCGGGTGGTACCGCAAGTCGTTCGAGCTGGATCGCGCGGCGGGGGACCGCGTCTACCTGGACTTCGACGGCGTCATGGCGATTCCGAAGGTCTACGTCAACGGCAAGCTCGCCGGCGAGTGGGACTACGGCTATACCTCATTCCGCATCGATGCTACGCCGTTGGTCAACCTTCGAGGCCGCAACGTCATCGCCGTTCGCGTCGACACGACCAAGCATGGAACGCGCTGGTATCCCGGCGCCGGCATTTACCGCAAGGTCATGCTCGAACTTCGTAAGCCGGTGCACCTGGCCCAGTGGGGCGTGTCCATCACCACGCCCGAAGTCGCGGTCGAGCGCGCCGTCATCGCAGTGGAAGTCGCCATTGAAAATCACGCTGATCAATCAACCGAGGCGGCCGTAGATTTCATCGTCCTGGATCCCGATGGCAAGGAATTGCTCCAGCGCGCCCGTGAGCTCACGCTCGAACCGGGCCAGAAGAAGCTGAAAGAATCCTTCGACATTGAAAGGCCGCGGCGGTGGGACGTGGACGATCCCACGCGCTACACGCTGCGAACGGTCGTGCACGTGGGCGGAGAGATTGTGGATCAACAGGACGATCCATTCGGAATTCGCGCCATCTCGCTGACGACCGACGGCCTTCAACTAAACGGTCGCCGCATACAGCTACAGGGTGCATGTCTGCACCACGACCACGGCCCATTGGGCGGCGCCTTCTACACTCGTGCCATGGAGCGGCAACTCGAAATCATGATGGACATGGGCGTCAATGCGATCCGCACCGCTCACAATCCTCCCGCGCCGGAGCTCTTGGAGCTTTGCGACCGCATGGGGCTGCTGGTGTGGGACGAGTGCTTCGACAAATGGGACGCGACAGCGGACCGCGTGGGCAACTCCCCGTCGCACGAGGAGCACGCTGAGCGGCACCTGCGGAGCATGGTGATGCGCGACCGCAACCACCCGTCCGTGTTCGTCTGGTCGATTGGCAATGAGATTGGGCCCGGCGGGGAAGGCCTGACGCCCGACCGCATCCAGATGATGCGCAACGTCGTGCGCAAGTACGACGCCACGCGGCCCGTCGGCATCGCTTCCCATCTTCCGGACCTTGGCCGTGGCCCAATCTTCGACTCACTCGATTTCGTCGGCTGGAATTATTGCCGGCACTATTCCCTGTATCACGAGCATTATCCGGACAAGCCGATCATCTACAGCGAATCGGCCGCGGCGGTCAGCACGCGCGGGTTCTACGAGCTTCCCCTGCCAACCTCGAAGACCGACTATTCCCGCGAGCGCCAGGTCACGTCGTACGACTACAACACGGCCCCTTGGGCCGACGTCCCCGACCGCGAGTTCGATTTGATGAAGCAGGATCGCTTCGTCGCGGGCGAGTTTGTCTGGTCTGGCATCGACTACCTGGGCGAGCCGACTCCGTTCGACAACGAGGCGAGAAGCTCCTATTTCGGCGCCGTCGATCTCTGCGGCATCCCCAAGGACCGCTTTTGGCTCTACCGCAGCCATTGGCGGCGCGACGAGGTCACGGTGCATATCCTGCCGCATTGGAACTGGCCAGATCGGGTGGGGCAGCCGGTGCCGGTCTTCGTGTACACCAATGGGGACTCCGCCGAGCTGTTCTTGAACGGCCGCTCCCTCGGGCGACGGGTCAACGGCGACGCCCCCCACCGGCCAGTGAATTTTGCGGCCAGCGCCCGACTTACGGCCAGTTCTTCGAGGCCGGACACGCCGCCGGAGCTCGCCGCCGACGGAAATTACATCCAGCGGTGGTTCGCCAGCAGCCCCGACCCACATCAATGGCTGCAGCTGGACCTGGGCGAGTCGCGCCCCGTGAAGTGTTTGGAAATCAGCTTTGAACGCGAGTCCAAGCGATATGGCTACGTCGTCAAGGCGTCGGACGACGAGCGCGATTGGAAGACCATCGCCACTCACCGCGCCAGCGACCAGCCCCAGTCGGGCGGCGGCGCAAACGCGGGCATGCACCAGGTCGATGTCAACGCCCGGTATATCCGGATCGAGATCGACGACGTGCGATCCGTGCCCTGGGCCACCTATTGGGCGTGCATCCGCGAGGTGGGCGTCTATCCCGAAGCCGTGGACTCGGCATTCTACATCCCCACCTACGACTATCGCCTGCGGTGGAACGATGTCCCGTACGAACCGGGCGAGCTCAAGGCCGTCGCCTACCGCAGCGGAGAGAAGTTGGGCGAAGCGACGGTTCGTACCGCCGGCTCGCCGGCCAAGCTTCGGCTGACGCCCGATCGCACAATGCTCACGGCAACCGGCGACGACCTGTGCTACGTCCTTGTCGAAGCGCTCGACAAGGATGGCGTGCCGTGCCCGCTGGCGGAAAATCAAGTTTCGTTTTCTATTGACGGCCCCGCGGAAATCGCCGGCGTCGGCAGCGGCAACCCGATGTCATACGAACCATTCCAGGCCCACGAGCGCAAGCTGTTCCACGGCAAGGCGATGTTGATTCTCGTCACCAAGGAAGGCGGTGTCGGCCAGATACGCATTCGAGCCGCCAGCAATGGCCTGACCGAGGGTGAAGCAACGTGCACGGCAACGGTGCCCTGATCGCCTGCTCAAACAGAGTCTTAACGCGTGCTTCTTCGTTCTGGCAGATTTCCAGAACCAAGTGGACTTCGCCTTGTCCTCCCTTGCCAAGCAACTTTTCAATCTTCCATCTATTTTCATATCGCACGTCGCTGAGTCTCCTACACTTCCGATTGGATTGGCAACATGTTTACGCAAAAACCCCGTGACGTGCGGGGAGGCACGTCCGGGGTTTATGTAAAAGCCCGGGTTTGAAGCGGGCGTTAATCAAATCAAGGCGCGGTTGCGTCGGCGGGCGTTGTGAACGGGGGCGGGGACGCCCCGGCTCGCTTTGCTCGCTCCCGATCCGTCCGTTTAATAATCCATGTCCATGCCGCCGTGGCCGTGGCCACCGCCGCCCTTCTTGTCCTTCTTGGGGGCTTCGGCGATCAGGGCGTCGCTCGTCAAGAGCAGCGTGGCGACGCTCGAGGCGTTTTGGAGCGCCGTGCGGGTGACCTTCGTGGGGTCGATCACGCCGGCTTTCACCAGGTCCTCGTACACATCGGTCGCGGCGTTGTAGCCGACGTTGCCGTTCTTTTCGGCCACGCGTTCGCAGACGATGCCGCCGTCTTGGCCGGCGTTCGCGGCGATCGCCGTCAGCGGCGAGCGGCAGGCGCGCACGATGATGTTGTAGCCGACCTTATGGTCGCTCGCGGCATCCTCCTTCGGCTTGATTTTGGTGCTCGCCCGCAGGAGGGCAACGCCGCCGCCAGGCAAAATGCCTTCTTCAACGGCTGCGCGGGTCGCGTGCAAGGCGTCTTCGACGCGGGCCTTCTTTTCCTTCATCTCGCTCTCGGTCGCGGCGCCGACGTTGATCTTCGCCACGCCGCCGGCCAGCTTGGCCAGCCGCTCTTCGAGCTTCTCGCTGTCGTAGTCGCTCGTGGAGTTTTCGATCTCGCGGCGGATCTGGTCGATGCGACCCTTGATGTCGCCGCTCTTGCCGGCCCCTTCGATAATCGTCGTGTTGTCCTTGTCGACGATGATTTTCTTCGCGCGGCCGAGCTCCTTGAGCGTGATGCTCTCGAGCTTGATGCCGAGGTCTTCAAAGACGGCCTGGCCGCCGGTGAGGATGGCGAGGTCTTCGAGCATGGCCTTGCGGCGATCGCCGAAGCCGGGGGCCTTCACCGCAGCGACGTTGAACGTGCCACGGAGCTTGTTGATCACCAGCGTGGCGAGGGCTTCGCCGTCGATGTCTTCGGCGACGATCAACAGCGGCTTGCCGGCGTTGACGACCGCTTCGAGCACGGGGACGAGGTCCTTGACGCTCGAGATTTTCTTTTCGTGGACCAGGATGTAGGCGTCTTCGAGGACGCAGGTCATGGTCTGCGGATCGGTGACGAAGTACGGCGAGAGGTAGCCGCGGTCGAACTGCATGCCCTCGACCCACTCGACCTCGGTGGCGAGGCTCTTGCCTTCGTCGACGGTGATGACGCCGTCTTTGCCGACCTTCTCCATGGCCTTGGCGAGCATGTCGCCGATCTCGCGGTCGCCGTTCGAGGCGACGGTGCCGACCTGGGCCATCTCTTCCGTGCTCTTGATCTTGATCGACATCTTCTTGAGCTCGGCGGTGATGTCGGCGACGGCCTGCTCCATGCCCTGCTTCATCTGCAGCGGGTTGACGCCCGCGGCGACCGACTTGAGGCCATCGTTGAAGATGGCATCGGCCAAGACGGTGGCGGTGGTGGTGCCGTCGCCGGCGACGTCGGAAGTCTTGCTGGCGACTTCCTTCACCATCTGGGCGCCCATGTTCTCGTAAGTGTCCTCAAGCTCGACTTCCTTGGCGACGGTGACGCCGTCCTTGGTGACGGTCGGCGAGCCGAAGGATTTTTGCAGGATCACGTTGCGGCCCTTCGGACCGAGCGTGATTTTGACGGCCCGGGCGAGTTTCTGGACGCCGCGGCGCATCGCGTCGCGGGCTTCTTGATCGAAGGCAATCATTTTTGCCATGAGTGGATTCCTTGTTAATTGTTTCGGTGAATTGTGTTGAAAGCAGCGCGTCGCAAGCGACGCGGCTAATTTGCTATTCGACGACGGCGAGGATATCGGTCTCGCTCATCAGGAGCAGTTCATCGTCATCGAGCTTGATCGTTTCGGGGGCGTAGCTGGTGAAGAGCACGCGGTCGCCCTTCTTGACTTGCATCGTGCCGCGGGTGCCATCGTCGAGCATCTTGCCGGTGCCGACGGCGATGATCGTGCCGCGCGAGGGCTTGTCCTTGGCGGCGTCGGGGATGTAGATGCCGCCGGCGGTCTTCTCTTCGACCGTGTCGCGTTCGACGACGACTTTGTCGCCGAGCGGCTGGAGTACGACTTTCGTGCGTTTCTTGGTGGCGGTTGCTGTGGCGGCCATGTTTGTCCTCCTGAAGGGTAGAAGCTGTTAGCTATTAGCCTTTAGCTGTTAGCCGGAATTATGGTGGGAACGCACCGCAATCTCCCACGGCTGCGGCGCGGAATCAGACAGTTCGATGTGGTTTAGTAAATGCAAGCCGCGCGCCAAGCCTGGCAGTCGGTGCTAACTCGCGCTGAGGCAACGGCTTAGCGTAATCTTACCGTTTTGGCGCGGCTGCCAAAAGGGGCCTGCGGGGTAGATCGGCCTCAGAGAATCGCGTGTGGCTGCTGCCAGTTTGGCAGGCGGGTAGCTGCGTCGCTCGCGACGCGCGGGGGCAATGGGCAGTTTTTGACCGCGCGTCGCAAGCGACGCGGCTAAATTCTCGCCGACGATTATGCCAACCGCGTGAGCTTCGTCACCCGGCCCGGCTCGACCCATTCGGTGACGATGATGTTGCCGTCGTGGTCGAAGCAGGCGTCGTGCGGGTGGACGAATTTGCCCGCCTCCCACGTGGTCGGATTCGTGCGGAGCTTCTTTTCGTCGACTTGCTTCTGCCAGTCGGGATAGTTCGCCAGGTGGGCGAGCGGCTTGTTGTCTTTGTCCAAAAGCGTGACGCGCGAGCTTAGGTCGGGCACCAGCATCGTGTCGCCGTGCAGGTCGAAGTGGCACGGCAGCAGGAAGCCTTCGACGGAGCTCAGGTATTTGCCCTCGGGCGTGAAGTATTTCAATATGTGGCGGACGCGGTCGGTGATGACGACGGCCGGCTCGCGGCCGGGGCGGTCGTCGTACCAGAGTCCGTGCGGATTGATGAACGTCGCATCGCCTTCGCCGGGGCCGCCGAAGCAGCTCTTCCAATTGGCGTCTTTGTCGTAGCGGTGGATCCAGAAGCTGCCGTAGCCGTCGGCCACGAGGAAGTCGCCATCCGGGAGGAAGCAGATGTTGGTGGGCATGAAGTTGTCGCGCTGGCCATAGACGTGGTTGTCGGCCTCTTCGCCGGCCGCGTACTTGCCCGATTCCATCGGCGCGTGCCGCCGCCAGACTTCTTCGCCGGTTAATGACAATTTGGCGAACATCTTGGGACGGTAGCTGGTGACGTACAAAAACTCTTCGCCACCTTCATCGCGGAGGTCCATGCCGTGGGCGCCGCCGGCGAACTGGTTGCCGAAGCTGCGGACGTAATTGCCATCGCCGTCGAAGACGAAAATCGTGGGGTGGCCGCGCCGTTCTTCGCGGCCTTCATGGATGATGTAGACCAAGCCGTCGCGGTCGACCGTGCAGTTGTGCGTCGTCTGCCACTCGAACTCCTTGGGGAGCTGGGCCCAGCCGTGCTTCACCACATAGCGATGGTCGCCTTCACCGAGGATGATCTCGGAGTCGGTCTTCGACACTGTATTAATGGCGGGAGCGGCAATGGCCGGGGCGGCGAGCACGGCCGCGGCGGTGGCGGCGGCGGTTTTCACGAATTGGCGGCGATCGAGTTCATTGCGAATGGATGCAGGCATGATCGTTCAACCGAAAAGGAGAAGATTGGAACAGCGACCGAAGGCTCTTAACCTACCACGCATTTGCCAGCTGGGCTACAATTCGGGCACGCTTATGGAAACGGCCACGGCGGCGACTTCAGCCGCGGACCGGCTGCGGGAGTTGGCCGCAAATCTGGGATCGCATCGCGGCTTTGCCGACGTGGTCGCCAGCCTCCAAGCGGGGCATGGCGGGACGCTCGGCGGAGTCTGGGGGTCTTCGCGCGCACTCGTCGCGGCGGCGCTGGCCGGCGAGTCGCCCGGGCCAATCGTGGTCGTCGCACCGCATCCGGGGGAAATCGATTCTATCGCGCGCGATCTGACGCTCTTCACGAAGGAGCCGATCGGGGAATTTCCGGCTTGGGAGTCGGAGCCGGGCGAGCGCGTGGTGCACGATGAGATCTATGGCGAGCGGTTGCGGGTGCTGAAAGGACTGGCGCAGCAAGGAGCAGGGAGCAGGGAGCAGGGAGTCTCGCCAAGTTTGCCTCCCCGCTCCCCGCTCCCTGCTCCCTGCTCGATCCTCGTCACCAGCATTCAGAGTTTGTTGCAGCCGGTGCCGGGGCGCGACGCGCTCGCCGAGGCGACCCGGGAGATTCGCGTCGGCGGACAACTCGACGAGCAGGAATTCACGAAGTGGCTCGTCGCGCGCGGCGGGCATGCTACGACGGCAGTCGAGCTGCCGGGCGAGTTTTCGCTCCGCGGTGGCATCCTCGACATCTTCCCGCCGGATGCCGAAGACCCCGTGCGGATCGAGCTCTTCGGCAGCGACGTCGAGTCGATTCGGCGATTCGACGTGGCCACGCAGCGGAGCCTTGGTGCGCTCGAGTCGGTCGATGTCACGATGCTTGAGCCCACCGCGTCCGACCGGGCCCATTTCACTGCGTATGTGCCGCCGTCCACTTGGTTTCTCCTGATCGAACCGAACGAACTCGCGGAGGAGGGCAAATTCTACCTCGACCGAATGGATCGGCCGCAGGCGTTTCACTCGGTGCGGACGACGCTCGATGAAATCTACAAATTCCCCTCGGTGACGGCCGCGGGCGTGCCTTCCGGCTCCATGGAGCAGACGGCGCACCTCGAATTCGAGTCGGTCGAGCGGTTCAGCGGCGACATCGCCAAGGTCCGCGACGAGTTAGACAAGGTGAGCGTCGGCCACGAGGTGTTTGTGATATGCGAGACCGAGGCGGAGGTGGAGCGGCTCAGCGAGTTGTTCAAGGCGTCGCCGCTGTTGGCGGAGGGCCGGCTGCAATTTGTCGTCGGCCATTTGGAAGCGGGCTTCCGCATCGTGCCGCAACGAGTTGCGCTCGTGAGCGCGGCCGAGCTGTTCCATCGACAGGACTTGACCCGCACCGCGCGGCGCCGGCAGTCGCGGGCGATCGATAGCTTTCTCGAACTGCGGCAGGGCGATCTGGTCGTGCATCTGGCGCACGGCATCGGCCGCTATCGCGGCTTGAAACTGCTCGAAAAGGAGGGCCGGGCCGAGGAGCACCTGGAGCTCGAGTACCACGGCGGCACGAAGATTTTTGTGCCCAGCTCGAAGATCGAACTGGTGCAGAAGTACGTCGGTGCGAAAGGCGCGACGGTTGCGCTCGCGCACATCGGCGGCGCGGCGTGGGTGCGGCAGAAACTGGCGGCCGAACGAGCAGTGACCGATTTGGCGGCCGAGATGATCGAGCTGCAAGCCCAGCGCGACCTCCGGCCCGGCATCGCGTTTCCCGCGGACACCGAATGGCAACGCGAATTCGACGCCCAGTTCCCTTATCAGGAGACACCGGACCAGCTCACGTCGATCGTCGACATCAAGCACGACATGCAACTTCAGCGACCGATGGACCGGCTCTTGTGTGGCGACGTCGGCTTCGGCAAGACCGAGCTGGCGGTTCGCGCAGCGTTCAAAGCGATCGACGCCGGCTACCAGGTGGCGGTGCTGGTGCCGACCACCGTGCTCGCCGAGCAGCATCGCCGCACATTTTCGGCCCGGATGGCGGAATTTCCGTTCGAGATTGCGGCCCTCTCGCGGTTCTGCACGCCGAAGGAGCAGAAAAACATCTTGAGCCGTGCGGCCGACGGGCAGCTCGACATCCTGATCGGCACGCATCGCATGGCCTCGCCCGACGTGAAGTTTGCGAACCTCGGGCTGCTGATCATCGACGAGGAGCAGCGGTTCGGCGTCGAGGTCAAGGAGCGGCTCAAGTCGCTGCGGTCGACGGTCGACGTGCTGACGATGACGGCGACGCCGATCCCGCGGACGCTCCACATGTCGCTCTTGGGTGTGCGGGCGATCTCGAATCTGGAGACACCGCCCGCCGACCGGCTCGCGGTCGAGACGCGGGTGACCCGGTTCAGCGACGACCTGATCCGCCACGCGATCATGCGCGAGCTCGGCCGCGGCGGGCAGATATATTTTGTGCACAACCGCATCCAGGACATTCAAGTCGTCGCGGCCCGACTCAACCGCATCGTGCCCGAGGCGCGAATCGACATTGGCCACGGCCAGATGGCGGAGCATCAACTCGAGGAGGTAATGCTGAAATTCGTCCGCGGCGAGACCGACATCCTGCTCTCGACGACGATCGTCGAAAGCGGCCTCGACATCCCCAACGCCAACACGATGTTCATCGACGATGCGGAACGCTACGGCTTGGCGGACTTGCACCAGCTTCGCGGCCGCGTGGGGCGATACAAGCATCGGGCCTACTGCTATTTGCTGGTGGACGAAAATCGGCACTTGTCTCCTGAAGCGGCCCGGCGGTTGAGGGCGATCGAAGAGTTCAGCCAGATGGGTGCCGGATTTGCACTCGCCATGCGCGACCTCGAATTGCGCGGCGCCGGCAACATTCTGGGCACGCAGCAGAGCGGCCACATCGCGATGGTCGGCTACGAGCTGTATTGCGCGCTCTTGGAGCGGGCGGTCCGCGATCTCAAAAAACTGCCGCCGCGAGACACGATCGACGTCAGCATCGACCTGCCGGGCGAGGCGTATTTGCCGCGCGGATATGTTCCCGACATGCGGACGAAGATCGATCTCTACCGCCGACTGGCCCGGCTGACGACTGAAAACGCCGTGGCCGATTTTCAAGCGGAGCTGGTCGATCGCTTCGGCCCGCTGCCGGAGGTGGTCGAGCATTTGCTGGAGCTAGCACGGTTGCGGATCTGGGCACACGGTTGGAGCATTCGCGAGATTCGGCTGGAAGGCCGCTATGCCGTGTTGGGTTACACGTCGCGCGACAAGCTGGCGCGGGTGGTGAAGCGGTCGGGCGGGCGGCTGCGGGTGGCCGACGCCGCGAGTGCCTATTTACCGCTGGAGTGCGGAGTTGAGGATGCAGCCGCCGTCTTTGCGGACGTCAAATCGCTCTTGCGGCCGGCCACAAAAGACGCCTAGAATCCGCCGCTTTTTCCTGGCTCACTAGTTTGCTGGCCCTCTCCGCGCACTCGCGCCGGGACAAGCCCGCTGGCTAACCACGGACTCCTCCACAAATCCTCGGTATCTTGTGCCCATCGACCATCGATTTCTGATCGCTGTCGCTCTCCTCGGCGGATGCGGTTTGGCTAGCGCGCCGGCACTTGCCCAGGAAAGCGACGTGGCGCTTTCGACCGATATCGCGCCCGAGCCGGCGACGGTCGACGGCTGCCAGGTGATCGCGCGGATCGACGGACAGGTCGTGCTGGCGTGCGAAGTGCTGTGGCGCGTCAATCAAATGCTCGAAGCGAATCGCGACCGAATTCCGCCCGATCAGTACGAAGCGGTCCGCGATCAACTGATGAAGCGGACGCTCACGGGCATGATCGACCAGAAGCTGCTCTACGGCGAGTTTCGCCGCAACATTCCGGCCGAGAACTTGCCGCGAATCGAAGAAAATCTCGTCCCGCACTTCGAGGAGAACGAAGTACCGGTTTTGATGAAGCAACTCGATTGCAAGAGCCAGCGCGAGCTGGAACAGGAGCTCTCGCGGCTTGGTTCGTCGCTGGCCGACTCGCGGCAATCGTTCAACGAACGCGTGATCGCGTCGGAGTGGATTCGCTCGAAGCTCAAGGATAAGGTCAGCGATGAAGTCTCGCCGCAGGAGATGGTCGAGTATTATCGCGACCATCGGGCCGAGTTTGAATTTCCCACGCAGGCTCGCTGGGAAGAGATGTCGGTCCGCAAGAGCGGCATTCCCACCCAAGCGCGGCAGGCCTTTGCCAAGCTGGCGATGATGGGCAACGAAGTCTGGCCGCGACTCTCGGCGAACCCACCGGCCAACACGCCGGTGTTCGGCGACGTGGCCAAGGCGAAGTCGGAAGGTTTCAACGCCGCGAAAGGCGGCGTCTACGATTGGACCACCAAGGGCTCGCTCAAGGCCAAGGTCGTGGACGATGCGATTTTCGTTTTGCCGCCGGGCCAGATGAGCCCGATCCTCGACAGCGGCACGGCATTCCACATCATTCGCGTGTTGGAGCGGAAGGAAGCCGGCTGCCGCCCATTCAGCGACGTGCAGAACGACATCCGCGAGAAGCTCAAGGACGAGCGGATGGGCATCGCGCAACGCAAGTACATCGACGAATTGCGCCGCGACGCCAAGATCTGGACCGTCTACACGGGCAATGTCTCGGTCGAGACGCTGATGGCCAAACCACCCGGTGAGACGCGGCAGCGGTGAATCCGCTACAAGTGCTGCCCCACCGAGCGGCAGACGCTCAGTCGCCGCCAACTTCTTCTGAGAGCGAGAGCCATTCTTCTTCGAGCGTGGCAAGTTCGGCGGTGAGTTTGGCGAGCTCGGCGTGGAGTCGTTGGGCTTCGGCGGCGTTGGTGACCGCGAGCAGCGCCTCGCTGGTGGCGAGTTTTTCTTCGTCGAGTTTGGCGATCTTGCGCTCGACCGATTTGAGCTTCTTCTGGGCGTCGCGGTCGGAGCGTCCGTTGGCTTTGCGGTCGCTGGTGAGGGCAGCAGTTGGCGCGTTGCCGGGCGAGGCGACGGTGTGGGGCGCGCGGAGGCCGGCGTCAATTTCCTTCTCCATTCTGTAGACGTAATCGTCGTAGCTCGCCGGGTAGCTCACGACTCGGCCGCCGCGGACTTCGACGACGTGGGTCGCCACGCGGTGCATGAAGTGGCGGTCGTGGCTCGTGAAAATAACCGTCCCCTTGTAGCGCGTGAGCGCGTCGGCTAGCGCTTCGACCGATTCGACATCGAGGTGGTTCGCCGGTTCGTCGAGGACCAGCACGTTGTGCTGCTTCAAGAGCAGGCCGGCGAGCACCAGCCGTGCCCGCTCGCCGCCGGAGAGGACGCGGATCTTTTTTTCGATGAGCACGCCGCTGAACAGAAAACTGCCGGCTACGTCTTTGATGTATTGCGGCGAGGTGAGCGGCGCGGCCTGGTGCTCCAGATACTCGTACACCGTGTCATTGTCGGGAAGTGAGCTGTAGACGTGCTGAGCGTAGACGCCCACTTCGCAGCCGTAGCCCCAGGTGACATTGCCCTCGACGGGCGCGAGCGAGCCGCACACGGTGCAGAGGAACGTCGTTTTTCCCTGGCCGTTGTCGCCCACCACGCCGACCCGCCAGCCGTGATCGACTTCAACATGCACGTCCTTGGCGACGGTGCGGTCCGGGTATCCGATCACCAGGCGTTCGGTCCGTACGGCTGGACCCTGACGCGGCTCGATCTCTGGGAAGTGGAGCCGAATCTCGGCTTCAGCCCCTTCAATCTCGATTAACTGCAGGCGGTCGAGTTGCTTGGCTTTGTTTCTGGCCTGGCTCGCCTTGCTGGCTTTTGCACGATTCCTGGCGATGAAGGTTTCGAGCTGGCGGCGCTTCGAGAGCGTGGTGGCGTTCACGCGGCGGTCGTGTTCCTGGCGATCCTCGACGCTGGCGAGATAGGCGTCGACATTGCCGGGGAACATGTTGAGTTGCCCGCGCGAATGTTCGAGCGTATGCGTACAGGTCTTTTTCAAGAACTCGCGGTCGTGCGACACGACCAAGCAGCCGCCGTCGAAGTGCTGCAAGAAATGTTCGAGCAGCATCTGGGTGCGCAGATCGAGAAAGTTGGTCGGCTCGTCCAAGATCAACATGTTCGGATCGTGCAACAGGAGCGCGGTCAGTTTGGCCCGCGTCTGCCAGCCGCCCGAAAGTTCGCGGATCGGGCGATCGAGCACGGCGTCGGGAAATTGAAACTCCCAGGCCACTTCGCCGCACCGCCAATCGGGCTGGCCGCTGTCGCGGATGAGAAATTCGCGGACCGTCTCGCCGGCCAGGAACGGATCGTGTTGCCGCAGGTAGCCGAGCCGAAGCTTGCGGCTGCGGACCACCTCGCCAGCGTCGAGCTCCTCGTCGCCCAACAGGATGCGGCAGAGCGTCGACTTGCCGGCCCCATTGCGACCGATCAGGCCCACCTTCTGATCGTCCGCGAGCGCGCAGCTCGCCCCATCGAGCAAATCCTGATCGCCGTAACGTTTGTGGGCATCGTTGATCTGTAAAACTACGGGCACGCGGAAGGGTTCAGGGTTCAGGGTTCAGGGTTCGGAGATTTCGACGTGACCGCCATCCGATGATCGCAAGTGCGAGGCAGCACGTCAAACACAACGCGGCGAACCAGTCGCCGGTACTTACATAGACGGTCGGGGGGGCGTCGCGGTTCAGTTCCACGTCGGCGAGGATCACATCCGGCTGCTGCCGCGGACTCTGGGCGCGGATTTGGCCGTGGCGGTCGATCCAGGCTGAGATACCGCCGTTCGCGGCGATCACCAGCGGCGTCCGTGTTTCGACGGCGCGGAACACGTCGCAGGCCAGGTGCATGTCGAGCTCGCTGGAGCCCCAGTACCAGGCGTCGTTCGTGAGGTTCACCAGCACATCGGGCCGCTCGCCAGCGGCGTCGAGCGTGGCGACCTGGCGGCGGATCACGTGGGGAATGACCGTTTCGTAACAGATGCTCGGTGCGTAGTAGACGCCGCCCGTCTCGAGTGCAACCGGCCCGACCCCTGCTTCGGCCGCACCGGTGAGCGAGGAGATGCGTTTCAGGAAGGGCAGCCACTTCGAGAACGGCACGTACTCGCCGAACATCACGAGATGGAACTTGTCGTAGGTGCCGAGGATTTTTCCGGTGCGGTCGACGAGGACGGCGGCATTGTAGGCCTGATACTCGGGCAACGTATTCTGCCCGGGATCGTTCAAGTAGAGGATGCGGTCGATGCCCACCAACACAGGGACGCCCAGCGTGTCGACCAATCGTGCCAGATTGCGCGGTCCTGCGGCGGCGATCTCGTCGTACGCTCGCCGCGATTCACCGATTGGTTGGATGCTGGGATCGAATTTTACGAGCGGACTACGAAACATCGTTTCCGGCCAGACGAGGAGGTCGATCGGCCGGTTGTCGAGCGTCACCGCCTTGGCGAGCGCCTGCTTCGAGAGCTCGAAGTACTCGCTCATGATTTGTTGCTGCTTGGCGGCGTCGGCTTTCCAGTCGGCGAGGCTGT
>JANNTD010000336.1:0-8129 GCA_031403315.1 Planctomycetota bacterium | reverse complement strand
TCGCTGCTGTTGCCGCAATGGATCGTGTTGACCACGACGCCGCGCTCGATGGCTTGCTTGCAGGCGGAATGATAGTCGACCGGTCCTTGCGTGAACGGCTCGTTGCCGGCGATGAAGATTGCCTTGTAGCCGTTGGGTTCCATCGACCAGGACCGGGCCGTGGTCCAGATCCGCTGCCCACAGGACGAGATCATCATCCGGCTCAACACTGAGTTGAACAAGACCTACCTGTGGTATGGCGCCGAGAGCGATCGCCGAGAGTATAGCTCAAACCAGGTCGCGCAAGATGCGAACGCCGAAGGGATGGGCCGAGGCGTGGCCGCCGCGCGGGCGGTTGCCAAATCCACGAGCGGTTACAGCAACCGCAATCGCGACCTGGTCGACACGCTCCGAGAGGACAAAGCGATCCTCCGCAAGGTGAAGGCCGCAGAACTGCCGGAGCCGCTGCAGAAAATGTCGGCCGACGAGCGCGATGCCTATGTGAAAGACATGGCCGCCAAGCGGGCGAGCGTGCAACAGCAGATCGCCAAGCTCTCCGTCGAGCGTGATGCGTTCCTCGCTCAGGAGCAAAAGCGGCTCGCCGATCAATCCGGCGACGCCACGCTCGGCGACGCGGTGGTCGCGACGATTCAGAAGCAACTCGCCAAGTCCGGCTTTGAACAAGCAGACGCTGCGGAGTAAGCCGTCACCAACCGGCGCAATCCGTCCCTTCGGCACATCCGCATCCCGCCCTGGGTGTGTGCCGCAACTTCTCAGCGACAATCGACGAGCGGCCGCGAAGTAGACTTCGAGAGGGTCTATCGTGGCCGCTTTTTGCTGCGCTCGCTTTTGCTGCGCGCCGGCCGACACTTACGATTCATTGAATTGAGGGACTGCGCGTGATCGAAGTCGACGATTTCCACAAGGCGTTCGCGGACCATGTCGCCGCGCGCGGCATCACCTTTCGCGTCGAGCCGGGCCAGTTGCTGGCGCTGATCGGCCCCAACGGCGCCGGCAAGACGACCACCATGCGGGCCCTGGCCGGGATCATTCCAGCCAGCCGCGGGCGGTTGTCGATCGCCGGTTTCGACGTCGACGCCGATCCGATCGCGTCCAAGTCGCGGCTCGCCTTCGTGCCCGACGATGCGCCCCTATTTTCCGATCTCACGGTCGTCGAGCATCTCACGTTTTACGCGAGCATCTACCAAGTCGCCGATGCCAACGCCAAGGCCCGCGCGCTCGTCGACGAGTTCGAGCTAACCGCGAAGCTGAACACGCCCGCCAGCAGTCTCTCGCGCGGCATGCGGCAGAAGCTGGCCATTTGTTGCGGCTACCTGCACGATCCGCAAGCAATTCTCTTCGACGAGCCGCTCACAGGTCTCGACCCGCAGGGAATCCGCGCCTTCAAACGGTCGCTCCGCGAGCGGGCCGCACAAGGGGCCGCGGTCGTCGTCAGCTCCCACATGCTGGCGATGGTCGAGGATTTGTGTACGCATGTGCTGATCCTGGATCGTGGCGTGCAGCGGTTCTTCGGACCGATCGACGAGCTTCGGACCACTTTCGAGCACGTCGACGCGGACGCAAGTCTGGAAGAGATCTATTTCGCCGCGACCTCCGTATGACGAGCTACCTTATCCACCCGGCAACCGTCCAACTGCTCTGGCTCCAAAGTCGCGGCCGGCGGCGGCGGATGTGGCGACGGCTCTGCCAACCCAGGCGGCTGGTGCTCTCGGTCATCGCGTGTGTGCTGGCCGTCGCCTGGCTCGGCAATGCGGCGATGACGGTCTGGCTTCGTGAAACCGCGTCGCCCGATACGCTTGGTGCGCTCCTGTCGTTGGGGCTCGTGACCTATGCGATCTGGCATTTCGCCAAAGCGGCCTTTTTCCGCCCGGAAAGTCCGTTCGATTGGACGCCCGCCGAGCGCGACCTGCTGGCCGCGATGCCGCTGCTGCCGCGCGACCTCGTAGCGTACCAGGTCGCGTCGGTCACCGTGACGACGATTCTCAAGGCCGCACTGTTCACGGTGCTGCTGCTACCCGATTTGCGCTCGCTGCTGCTCGGCTTCAAGGGGCTGCTACTTGCGATGCTCGCGCTCGAAATGCTTCGCATGGCGGTCGATGTCGCCACCTGGGGCATGGGCCGCGCCGCCTACTTCGTCTATCGCACGGTGGTTGTCGCGGGATTGGTGGCCGCGGGATTCGCCGTCGGCGCCGTGGCGGTGCGCGAGAACGCCTTCGCGCGGGTCAATCTTGGCGAGGGGCTCCTCGAGCGGCTGCTCGACGTTTTGATCCAAATGAACACGTCTGTCTTTGGCTACGTGGCGCTGCCGTTTCGCCCGTTTGTTGACCTGATCCTCGCCGAGAGCCTCACGGCCGCCAACGTTCAGCTCGCGCTGGTGTCGGTGGTCGTCGTGACCGGGTTCGCCGTCGCTGTCATCGGCTTGTACGCCGCGACCGCCGGGCGCGTGGCCCGCCGAGAAAGAAATACGTATTGTCCCACCCAACACAAACCGGCGTCGATCTCGAGCTCAGCATCGCGCCGGCCACGCCGACTTCTGCTACGCACGATCCCCTGTTGCGGCGGCGCCGGAGCGCTCGCCTGGCGGCAACTGGTCGGGGCTCGCCGCCATTGGGGCAGTCTGCTCACCGCGATGATTGCCCCCGCGATCTTGACCTGCGCACCGTTGTTCGTCATCGCCGACCCGTACATCGCTTTCCTCTCCACCACGGGCACGCTGGCGTTTTACACGTTCCTGCTCCTGCCGACGGCCCTCCGCTTCGACTTCCGCCGCGACTTCGAGCGACTCTCGATCCTCAAGGGCCTGCCCATCAGGCCCGCCGCCGCCGTCCTCGGCCAGACGCTCGCCCCGGTGCTGATCGCCACGCTCTTTCAAGCCGCCGTCCTCGCCGTGGCCATCGTCGCGCGTTCGCTGCCGCCTCAACATCTGGCCACGGCGATGCTCGTGATGATCCCGATCAACGTGTTCGTGTTCGCGCTCGACAACTTGATCTTCTTGCTCTATCCATATCGCGTGCAACAAGAGGGCCTCGAAATCTTCTTCCGCACGATGCTCACGTTCACCGGCAAAGGACTCTTGTTCGCGGCCGGCCTGGCCGCCATGGCCGGCTGGGGTTTCGCCGCAGCCGCCCTCACGCGCGGCCTCTCCGCGTGGACCGGCAGCCACATCGCCGCAGGCAGCTATATCAACGCCTACGCCGTCTTCGCCGCCGGCATGATCGCCGGCCCGACGCTCTTGGCAATGCTGGTGCTGTTTGCTTTGGGTCGCACCTATCGCAGCATGGATCCGATTGAAGACGTGCCCCGCTGAGCGCGTAGCGGGGCACGGACGACTCACCAGGGAACCCTGTACTATTTTCGGGCAATAGATCTCACCATTTTGTTCCCGACAATCGTTTTGGCGTTTCGCGTCCGCTGCGATACAATTCGTGCGATCCTATCCTGTTGAGGGCGGGCACCTGACTTTGGTCGATCGGCGGCGGACCACGAAAGGTCGCGACACCATGGGTGCAAAGAGATGAAGGCTTTACTTGTCAGAATCGGCGTCGATCAAGCGTACGGAGGCTGGAACGCACCCGTCGATGCCGAGGGGCGATTCGTATATGTGCCTATACCCGAGAAACGCGGCACACCGTTCCATACGGGTCTTGAACGCAGCTACAACGAAGTTCTCCCGGCATTGCATCGCTTTTGCGGTGAACACGACTGCGACCTGCGCGGTGACCTACGATTTCCGCAAGAGTTGCTTGAACTTACCATGCATTTGGACCCGGACTTCGAGTGTCTGACCTACGGCGACGACGGCGGCCGACGCGGTGCTGCAATGGTAGACATGGTCGAGGGCGATCTGCTGGCATTTTATGGCGGTATGCGCCCGGTCTATCGTTGCGAACACAAACTGGTCTATGCACTGATGGGGATCTTCGTAGTGCAAGAGGTGGTGCCCGTAGCGAGCGTGCCGCCAGAACGATGGCACGAGAATGCCCACGTCCGCAAGTCGAAGCGAGGTGAGACCGACATTGTGGTACGGGCGAAGCCCGACGTATCGGGTCGGTTCGATCGGTGCATCCAGATCGGGGAGTGGCGCAGCGGCGCGTATCGCGTGCGGCAGGATGTACTCGACGCATGGGGCGGATTGTCGGTGAAGGACGGTTTCATCCAGCGCAGTGCGGTGCCACCGTCGCTCAAAATTCCGGCCCAGTTTCTCGACTGGCTGCAGAAGCAAGGCATCCCGCTCATCGCGAGGAATAACTGACATGGCCGAACCGAAGGTGTTCTTTGTCTACCTGCGTCGGCCAATGAGCCCAAGACAGAGCCCGAACGAGCGGCGGGATGATCCCTTTTACGAGTTCGGCAGTTTCGGATGCACGGGGTGCCACCGTAAAAGCCTCTTCCACCCAGACCACGCTTCGGAGCTTAAAGGTGCAATGTTGGCGTTCGTACAAGGCGGACGCCGCGGAGCGCGGCTGGTGTTTCTCACGCCACCCATTACGGTGACGGTGCGGGGTGACCGCTGCGAGGCGAGGTGGACGCCGGCCGAGATGCCATTCAAGTACGCCGAAGCGCCGATCCTTGTGTACAACGGCGGCGTCAGCGATTTTCCGTTGGTCGACGAGTTCGCACGCAACACCAAGCGTACGACAGTCGAAGGCGGACTGTCTAGCAAGCTACGCTCCCGGGTGCAACTGCTTTCGCCGAAGATGGCGATTCAGTTGATCGCGGTGTACGAGCGGCGGCGGGCGGAAGCACGACCTTCGGCCATTGCAACGAATTACGACGAGGCGCTACCTTGGCCGCCGCCGCTGATCGACCGCCATCGCAAAGACACTTACGAGAGCCACATCAGCGAACTGGCTTGCGACAAGGACGGCGCGGATAGAGTATTACAAGCTGTAGTGCCAACACTCGAAACTCAAGCCCAATCTCGCAGCGGCCTGTCTCGACGCCGGCCGTCGGGCCGCCGAACAAGGCACTGTACCTGACCGCAGACCAAACTAGATGGGGAGTCAAATAATTTGCGAAATCGTCCGTCGGCGATCTCGGCCATCGTACCGCAAAAGATTCTCCTCGGACAAAGCCGCCGACCGCCGTGTCAAGCCACTATTTGTGGCCGCGCGTGGCCCACCAGCGTTCATCCGCGGACAATTCCCCGGTTTCTTCGTTGCAACCTCGCGCCTCGGCGTGAAACTCTGTCGTCGGCTCGCCAAAGGGGGGTGGCCAAAAATAGTTCTTGAATTTGGCAACTCGCTGTGATAGAAACACGTGTACACATCCGTGCGATCGCGTGCGAGGCCACATCCTCCGCCAGGCGTGAGGCAATTTCCTCCGCCATAAATACAGCGTTGAGGCCATCCGAAAAATTCCTCCGCGATCCGGCAACGTTTGTTGCTTGACAATTTGAAGCGAGCGGCACGGCGCGAAGAGTTCGACGCTGACTGATCGGGGTTCGCCGTCGCAATAGACACGGCCGGCTGCGCTCGCGGTATGCGCCGAACGCGCTTCCTTGCCCCCCGAGCCCTGGCCCCTGATTTATTCTGTCGTCGAGAGAAACTTGGCCCCTTCGAGAAAACACGATGATTTTCAACTTCAAAAACCTGTCGCCTTCGTGTCGAAGACTCGCCGTGGCGAGCCGTCGTGGTAAATCCTTCCTTCCGTGTCGCCGGTATCCTGTTCCCCGACCCCTAACCTCCGACCCCTATTTCCACGTGACCCCTTCGAAAGAATAAGGACTTGCGACGATGCGCCGTGACCCCTTCGGAAAAATAAGGCACTTTTTGCACGGCAGCCGTGTCATCTTCGGCGAATCCCGACGTTTTTCAAGTTCGACTGGTGGGAGAAGAATGCAGGGCGCCGAGCGAATCGTAGATCGGCCGGTTTCCGGTGAGGGTCGGGATGAGCATCGCGGTGAAGCAGGCGGCGAGCATCGACAGGAGCTGCGTATCGCTGGAGGTGAGCTCGATCACCAAGATGATGCCGGTGACCGGTGCGCGGACGACAGCGGTGAAGAAGGCGGCCATGCCGGTGACGGCGTAGGCGGTGGGGTCGCTGCCGAAGTGGGGAAACCAGCGGCAGGCGAAAGTGCCGAAGAACAGGCCGGCTTGTGCGCCGAGCACGAGCAGCGGCGCGAACAGCCCGCCCGGCGTGCCGGCCGCGTAGGAGACGGCCCCCAGCACGAAGCGAAGCGCGAACACGGCGGGGAGCAGCGTGAGAACTGCGTTGCCGTGCAGGGCGCGCTCGGTGATGTTGTCGCCACCGCCGACAAGATCGGGTACGTACCAGGCAAGGAGTCCGACCGCTGCGCCGACGACGGCGGCGCGGAGTTCGACGGGGATGTTCGAGAAACGGTCGGCGACGGCCAGCGACGCGAGGATCGCGCGGTTGTAAGCGATGCCGAGGATGCCGATCAGTACGCCGAGCGCGACGTAGAGGCCCATCGAGCCGAAAGCGGGGTAGGGCAACGGGCTAAGCGCAAAGTCGGGCTCGACACCCAACAGGATCCGCGAGATGCCGATCGCGGCGGCGGACGCGCCGAGCGTGGCGATCGTGATGCGGGTATCAAAGCGGCGCATGAGTTCTTCCAAGACAAATACCGAGCCGGCGATCGGGGCGTTGAACGCGGTAGCGAGGCCGGCGCCGGCGCCGGCGGCGAGCAGGATGCGGGCGTCGGCGGCGTTGCGGCGAAAGATGCGTCCGACGAGGTGGGCAACGCTCGCGCCCATCTGCACCGTCGGCCCTTCGCGGCCGAGCGCGAGCCCGGCGCCGATCGCCAGCAATCCGCCGACGAATTTCACGGGGAGCAAGAGGAGCGGTGCGGGCGGTGTTTCGCCTTTGAGGACGGCTTCGACGTGGGGGATGCCGCTGCCCGAAGCGTCGGGGGCGAAACGGCGGACGAGCCACGCGGCGAGCGCGGTGGCTGCGGCGGCGAGCGCGACGATCAGCGCGAGTCCGAGGAAACTGTATCCGTACGCCCAAGCGATGAGAGCGTTGCGGATGTCGTCGGCTTGTTCGAGCGCGAGGCGAAAGCAAGCGCCGAGGAGTCCGGAAGCGGCGCCAGCCAAGAGCGAAAGGAGCGCGAGCGAGGTCAGGCCGCCAAGCTCATCGACGGAGTCGGCGGCGGACGTGCGCGGGCTCGTTTTGGTGGCGCTGGTGCGACGTTTCATGAGGGGATGTGAATGAGGGTGCGATTTGAGGTATTCACGAATCTGCCGCCGAATTTGCGAACTGCTTTTCTGCGGGCAACGAGCGCGCGATGAATGGCGAAGAGGAGAACCGCAACGATCGGCCAACTGAACCATGGCCAGACAGAGAGCCACCGTGGCAGCGGTGGGCCGGCTTCCATGATGAAGGCGACGGCAATGGGTGCTTGGTCGCGCGTAGTCGTGCATTCAACGCAAACGTCCCAACGACCGGATGCGGGAAGTTCGAATTTCGCAGCGCGGAGGAGTTTGTTCGTCGCAGCGTCCGTGGTGGCGACGACGCGGAGGGGGGCCTGCGAATTGTCGTGTGGCGCGAGTTCGACGGTAATCGCGACGTCGGCGACAGTCTGGCCGGTCTTCGCGTCTTGGAGGAGCACGCTCACGTCGATCGGACCGGCGCGAAGCGGGTTGGGCGAAGTGAAGACCGTCAGTTGGCAATCGCCGAGTTGCCGCATCACGCGGACCTGTCCGCCGTCGGCGTGTGCGAGTGCCGAGCAGGGACCGGTCAGGAGTGTCAATACAATGAGTGTTTGGATCGCGGTTCGCATGATGTTTGATCTGCGGTGTTCGGGCACGCTAACCGGCCAGCGGCAGCGTACCGCGCATCTCCATCGGTTGAAACACGAGCCACACGCCGAGGACGAACAAAAGCACGATGAGCGTCGCCCATGGGCTGAACGCTTTCAAGGTTTGTGTGACACTCGTGGTGCTCGACTCGGCGATGCGGAAGCCGGTGTAAAGCGACAGGATCAGTCCGAAGTCAAGCATCAGGATCTCGACGTGCGGAATCCACGCGGCGGCGCCTTGGCAGCAGACGCACTCCCAGAGCGGCTCACCCAGCGCCGTCCAGCCGCGGTCGGCGGCAAAGCGCTGCGTGGCTGGCAGGAAAGTTTCCCAGCTGGTGAAAAGATGGAAACTGTAGTGGGCGAGCCACAT
>JANNTD010000335.1:0-11009 GCA_031403315.1 Planctomycetota bacterium | reverse complement strand
ACTCGCCGCCAGCGCTTCGCGCAGTTCGCCAAAGATCTTGGGAACCGTTGACCACAAGACAGGTTGAAACGACAAACCGCGGTGGACTTCGAGCGTCACGGTCGGCCGGTTGGGGCGGATGAAGTCGGTCTGCCAGAGCTTGATTAGCTCGCCGCGAAGCCGCGTGCGTACTGATTCATGCTCCCCAGGCAAGAGCTGATCTGAGTCCAGCTCCGACATGAGCCCGCGAATCGCACGCAGTTTCGAGCGGAGCGATTTTCGTTTGGCTTCGGTCGGATGAGCCGTGAAGACCAACTCGGCATGGACGCGATTGAGCAATGCCTGGATGTCGGCGGCCGAAAAATCGCGGCCGCGAAGCGTCTCGATCGCGTCGCGGATCGATTCCTTGTGCGGTTGGGGGTGCGACTCTTCTTCCCGGCGGCGGAGAGTCCGCACACGCTGCCGATCTTCGACGAGATTCGCCAGTTCCAAAAACGTACTGAACGCCCGCACGACGACCCGCAACTCCTCAAGCGACAGGCCGCGCAGCAGTCGGCTCAACTGGTCGGCTGCCGCAGAATCGCCGCTGGTGAACAGCCGCGCCAACCGGCGCACTTCCTCGATCAGGTCGAATGCGGCTTCGCCTTCAAAACGGCGGACCACGTCGCCGAACATCCGGCCGAGGTGGTCGATTTCGCGGCGAAGTTGTTCATCCGTGCTCATCGCGGCAGAAAAAAGTTGTTGATACGATTGCAGGTGCGAGCCACCGAACGGCTTGTCATTCGCCGAGCGGCGCGAACGAATGATCTCGATCCTTGTAGGCTAAGACGGTGCCTGTGACGAAGTCGTAAACCCAACCATGACTCCCAAGGCGACCCTCGGCGATCGCATCCGCTACGCAAGGGTGCGTCCGCAAGTTGTCGAGCTGCACGACCACGTTTGCGGCAACGGCGCGTTCCATCGCATCGGGTGCGTCGATCCCGCCGCCTTCGGCGACCAGCTTGCGGGCCCGCGCGGCGTGGTGCAGCCAATTGGTGACTCCCGGCAAGTGGCGGATCTGCTCGGGATGCAATAGCCCCGCCACGGCTCCGCAGCCCGCATGGCCACAGATGATGATGTTCGGCACCTTGAGCTGAACGACGGCGAACTCGATCGTCGCCGTCACGCCACCGACGAATCCGTCATGCTCCGGCACGATGTTGCCGGCGTTGCGCAGCACGAACAATTGGCCCGGCTCCGCCTGCATAAAGAGAAATGGATCGATCCGCGAGTCGCTACACGTGATCACCATCGCGTGTGGAGTCTGGCCGGAAGCCAGCTCGGCGAATCGCGCGCGATACTGAGGGTACACGTCGCGTTGAAAGGCGCGAACGCCAGCAATGATGTGTTCCACGCTTTGCAAACCTTTCTTGGATCGGAGCACGCCTGGGTCTGCCATTGTGACTGACGGTGCGGACCAAGCCAAGTCCCTCCAGCCAGGACATCCCACCACTAAATACTAGGCGCGGCAGCTTGTATTCGCGCGATGTGGCGGTTTTCGCTCTGCACAAGTTGGCCGCAAGCGGCGGCGACATCGGCGCCGAGCGAGTAGCGAATCGTGGTCACGAAGCCGGCCGCGCGGAGAATCTCGGCGAAGGCGTCGCGCTCGGCTCGCTCGGTCGTGCGGAGGTGCGGGGCGGATTCGATCGGATTGTACGGAATGAGATTCACATGGGCGTCGAGGCCGGTGAGCCAGGCGGCCAGCTCGCGGGCATCGTCCACGGAATCATTGAGGTCGGCGAGCATCAGGTACTCAATCATCACGGTGTTTTGCTGGATATTGTTGACCGCAGCTACGGCGACCCGTAACTCGTCAAGCGAGTATTTCGCCGCGAGCGGGATCAGTCGCTCGCGGACCACCTGGCGGACGCTGTGCAGGCTCAGCGCGAGATTCACGCTTGGGAAGCGGCGTGCCGCACGGATCATCGCGTCGGGGATGCCGACGGTCGAGATGAGGATCCGCCGCGGCGGGTAGTGAAACAGCTCCGGCGCGACGAGAGCGGACACAACTTCGTAGAGCGTTTCTTCGTTGTGAAACGGTTCGCCCATGCCCATGAAGACGATGTTGCGGATGATGCGCCCTTCCGTTGTTAGCCGTTCGCCGGCGAGCACGACTTGGTCGAGAATCTCGGCCATGGAGAGATTCCGTGCGATGCCCATCTGACCGGTGGCACAGAAGCCGCACGCGGCAGCACAGCCGACTTGCGACGACACACACAGCGACACCCGCCCTGTGCCGGTCCGCATGATGACCGCTTCGATCAACAGCCCGGCCGCGGTCCGCAGCACGAGCTTCGTCGCGCCGTCGACCTCCGAATCGAACGACTGCTCGACGGCGAGCGGATGAAACTCGACACGGCGGGCAAACATGTCTCGCGCCGGTTCAGGTAATTCCGCCAGCGCCGCCTCGACACCGAGAAATTTCTTGAAGAATGCCGTCCGCAACGCGCGCAACCGCCGCGGCTCGAACTTCAGCTCCGCCCGCAACCGGTCAACGGCCGCCGAATCGTAGATGCTGATCTTTTCTGGCATGGACGGTTCCCACATCGGCGGGTCGCAAGCTGTTCTGCGCGCAAAGACGCAAAGGAGCAAAGGTCGCAAATAAAACCAGGGGAGGTTTGTCGTCCGATCAATTCTACCCGGCCCACTTCTTTGCGTCCTTGGCCCCTTTGCGTCTTCGCGCCAAACAGTGGGGCCCCAAAATCTCAGGCAAGCAATGTTTTGCTCATCGCCGCCGGGTTCTCGGCAACGAACCGCGGGACCGCGTAACCGGGGAGCCGCTCGCGGAGTTCGGCGATGATCCGCCGGCCGGTTTCGACGGGCACGTCAAAATGGGCCGCCCCGGCGACACGGTCGAGTTGGTGCAGATAGTATGGCATCACGCGGTGATCGACCAATTTTTCGCAGAGGGCCGCTTGGGCCGCCGTCGTGTCGTTGACGCCGCGCAGTAGCACGGCCTGGTTCAAGAGTGGAATGCCGGCGTCGGACAACTTTGCCAGCGCCGCCACCACCTGGGCGTCGAGCTCATTGGCATGGTTGGCATGCACGACAACGATCGGTGCGAGTTGTGTACCACGCAACAGATCGATCAGTTCGTCGGTCACGCGCTCGGGAATCACGATCGGCAGCCGCGTGTGGACTCGCAGTCGCCTTACGTGCGGAATCGATGCGAGCTCCTCGACCAACTGGGCCAGCATGTGATCGACGATCATCAGCGGGTCGCCGCCGCTGAGGATTACTTCGCGCACCGACTTGTCGGCCGCGATCTCGTCGAGCGCCGGCTGCCAATCGGCGATCGAGCGCGGCCCCTCGGCGTAGGGAAAGTGCCGCCGGAAGCAATAGCGACAATGGATCGCGCACACGCCGGTCGTCACCAACAGCACGCGGCCCTCGTACTTTTGCAGCAGCCCCGGCTGGCGCGTCGCCTCGGCATCGCCGACCGGATCGGCCACGAACCCCGGCACGTGATCAAGTTCTTCCGCCAGCGGCAGCACCTGTCGCAAGAGCGGATCGTTTGCGTCGCCCGGCCGCATCCGGGCCACGAAGCCGCGCGGGGCGAACAGCGAGAAACTCCGGTTCGCCGCACCCACCCGCCGAGCCGACGCGGCCAGATCGTCCGGCAGCCCCAGGATTCTGCACAATTCTGCTGGATCGCGGATCGCGTCGCGCACCGCCTCCTGCCACGTGGCATATCGCGGCGGGGCCCAGGTGGGGCGGACAACGGGCTCAGGGGCGGTTAGAATAGTCACTTCGATGTTTCTTAGGGAGGACTTTCCTTAGGGAGGGCGAGGCTCCGGCCGAGCCTTCTGGGAGTTCAGCTCAGCAGGAGCTTCGCCCTCCCGACCCATCCTTTCCTATCACAAACGGTTTGACGCGAACAGCGGACACCAGAGGCGCCACTTGACCACCTACATCACCAGCGACTTCAAAAAAGGACTCAAAATTCAGATCGACGGCGTGCCGTATCTGATGGTCGAAATGAACTTCCGTAAGCCGGGCAAAGGCGCCGCGCTGTACGAATGCCGGATGAAGAACCTCGTCCGCGGCACGATGCTCGACCGCACCTACCGGGCCGGCCAGACGCTCGACGGGGCGGACATTTCAGAGTTCGAAGCCCAATATCTCTACCGCCAGGGCGAAAGCTTTGTATTCATGGCCACCTCCGATTACGAGCAGTACGAACTCTCGGCCGAACAAGTGGGCGACATCTGGAAGTTCTTGAAGGAAGGCACACCCTGTACGCTGATGGTCTGGGACAACAAGCCGATCGGTGTGACGCCGCCGAACCATGTGATCCTCAAGGTGGAATACGCCGAAGAGACCGCACGCGGCAATACGGCGACCAACGTGCAGAAGCCGGTCAAGCTGGAAACGGGCGGCGAGATTGGAGCGCCCGCGTTCGTCAACACCGGCGACTACCTGCGAATCGACACTCGCACCGGCGAGTACATCGAACGGGCCAAGGCACCGGAAGGTTCTTAGGCGGCCGCATTCACCTACTAACTTACTCACCTAATTGCTTTTCCTTTCACGGGAGTTGAACCATGAGTGCCTTAGGCTTGCTCGGTATCATCGGCGTGATCGCTGTCGTGCTGGTCGTCTGGGGCGTTGGGATCTACAACCAACTGGTCGCTCTGAAGAACCGTTTTCAGAACTCGTTTTCGCAGATTGAGGTGCAGCTCAAGCGGCGCTACGATCTGATTCCCAACTTGGTGGAAACTGCGAAGGGCTACATGGCCCATGAGAAGGGCACGCTCGAGGCCGTAATCCAGGCCCGCAATCAGGCGGTGAGCGGCCTCAGTAAAGCGGCTGCCAACCCGGGCGACCCCGCGGCGATGCAGGCCCTAATGGCCGCGGAAACAGGGTTGAGCGGCGCACTCGGCCGGCTGTTCGCCCTGGCCGAAGCATATCCGGACTTGAAGGCCAACCAGAACATGGCCCAACTCAGCGAGGAAATTACCTCGACCGAGAACAAGGTCTCCTTCGCGCGGCAGGCATACAACGACGCGGTGACAGCGTACAACACCTACCGCCAAAGCTTCCCGCCAGTGCTCTTCGCCAGCTTCCTCGGACACGGACAAGACGCCGAGCTGCTCGACTTCGACGATGCCCAGATCGCCGAAGCGCCGAAGGTGTCGTTCACGTGAGACAATCAATTCACCACGGAGTTCACAGAGGACACAGAGAAGAAAAAACAATGAAGGAGTGCTTGTCGTTAACGACCGACTGAGCATTTCGTGATTGTTTGTTGCACTTTATTTGCTTTTAATCGTCGACTCTGTGCTCTCTGTGTCCTCTGTGGTTAATTCTTCGTTCGGATTGATTTTGCCGCGCTTTCTATCATGGCGACGGATTTTTTTGAGCGACAATCGACGGCCCGCCGCAATACCAAGTGGCTGATCTGGGCGTTCTCGTTGTCGGTGATCGGCATCCTGACGACGACGTTTATCGTGACCGCGATGGCGGTCGGAGCAGCGGAAGGCGGACCGAACGGTTTCAGTCCCGGCGGCGAATTCCCTTGGCACATCCCGGGCGGTGCAACCGTTGCTTCGCTCGCGCTGATCGCCGGTGGCAGCCTGTTCAAGATCGCTCAGCTTGCGGGCGGCGGTACGGGCGTCGCCGAGCGGCTTGGCGGGCGGCGGATTTATCCCAACTCGCTCGAGCCGAACGAACGCCGGCTGCTCAATGTTGTCGAGGAGATGGCCCTGGCATCCGGCGTCCCGGTGCCACCCGTGTTCATGATGAAGGGCGAAGAGGGCATCAATGCGTTCGCCGCCGGGTTCTCGCCGAGCGACGCGGTGATCGGTGTTACGCGTGGTTGCGTCGAGCAGCTCTCGCGCGATCAGTTGCAGGGCGTCATCGCCCACGAGTTCAGCCACATCCTCAACGGCGACATGCGGCTCAATCTGCGGATGATCGGCATCCTGCATGGCATTCTGCTGCTGGGCTTGGTAGGGCGTGAGCTGCTGCGGATCGCAAGTTTTAGCGGCGGCAATCGCAAGCGCAACGACGGCGTGATGTATCTGCTGCTCGTCGGCCTGGTGATGATGGTGCTCGGCTTTCTCGGCATGTTTCTGGGAAACCTGATCAAGGCGGCGATCTCGCGGCAGCGGGAGTTTTTGGCCGACGCCTCGGCCGTGCAGTTCACGCGCAACCCCGAAGGGATCGCCGGGGCACTGAAGCGGATCGGAGCGGCGGTGTTTGGCTCGCGGCTCACCAGTCCGCGCGCGGCCGAGATCAGCCACATGTATTTCGCCGAAGGCGTGAGCAATCTGTTCGCCACGCATCCACCGCTGCCGGAGCGAATACGCCGGCTCGATCCGCGTTGGGACGGCAAGTTTCCGAAGCCGCTTTCGGCCGCTGCGGTCGCGGGATTGGCAGGCGGCGACGCGGCCGGCTTCGTGGGCGAAGAAGCGGCGCTCTTTCGTCCCAATGTGCCCGTGGAAGTCGTCCGCCACGCCGCCGACCAGGTCGGCAACCCGACCGAGGCCCATCGTCGCTATGCCGCGGAGCTCGTGGCTGCGATGCCGCCGCAGGTTGTCGAATCCGCACACGAGCCCTACGGCGCGCGAGCCGTGATCTTTGCGTCGCTCTTGGACGTCGATCAAAACATCCGCGCGGTGCAACTCGACACGCTCAGACAACTGACGGAGCCGGATGTCTACGAGCTGACGCTCAAGCTGCTTCCGTCGGTCGATCAGCTCGACGTGCGAGCCTACCTGCCGCTCGTGGACATGACGCTCCCGGCACTGCGGGCATTAAGTCCGTCGCAATACCAGGCGTTCACACAGTGCTTCATCAAGCTGGTGCAGGCGGACAAGCGGCTCGGCTTATTCGAATGGACGCTGCATCAGATCTTGTTGCGGCACCTACGGCCGCAATTCGAGCGCGTTCGCCCACCGCAGATCGTGTACTACGGCTTGCAGCAACTTGGCGGGCAGTGCTCGGTGCTGCTCTCGACGCTCGCCCGGGCCAGCCAATGTGACGACAAGTTTGCATATGAAAGCGGAGCGCGGCTGCTCCCCGAAGTGCCGCTCGAGTTCCTGCCGGCCGATGCATGTCGCCTCAATGATTTGCAGGCCGCCCTCCAGCAATTGTCTCAAGTGGCGGCGAAGCATCGTGGCCGGCTGGTCGACGCTTCTGCGGCCGCGATCTGTGCCGACGCCGAGGTCCGCGTCGAGGAGGCCGAATTGCTCCGCGGCATCTGCGATATGCTCGATTGCCCGATGCCGCCTCTGCTGCCGGGTCAGCGCGTCGCGGTGCGCGAGAGCGTGTCATGAAACCTTCCGCCTCTATCGCCGCGCTCGAAATGCGGGCCAACCTCCTGCGGCGGCTGCGCGAATTCTTCCACCAGCGCGGTTTCCTGGAAATTGAGACGCCGCTCGTGGCCGACGAAGTGATTCCCGAGCTATACATCGAGCCGCTGAGTCTTGTGAATGGCCAGTTCCTGCAAGCGTCGCCGGAGCTACACATGAAGCGCCTGCTCGCCGCGGGAGCCAAGGCGATTTTTCAGGTGACGCATTCGTTCCGGGCGGGCGAGCGCGGCAAGCTGCACAATCCCGAGTTCACGATCGTCGAGTGGTACCGCGTCGGCGACGACATGCGGGCCGGGATCGACCTAGTCGATGAAATGATGCAGTCGCTGCTCGTTACTCCGCCAGCCACTCGCACCAGCTACGCGGAAGCGTTTGAGATTCACGCCGGCATCAATCCCCACACAGCTTCGCTCGAGGAATTAGCATCGCAGATCGAAGCCCCGGCCGGCATGAATCGCGCCGATCACGACGAATGGCTAAATCTCATTCTCTCTGCGCGCATCGAGCCGCAACTGGCCCACGACCGACCGGAAATCATTTACCACTACCCGGCAACGCAGGCATCGCTGGCGAAAACGGTGACGAACGCGGCGGGTTACGAAGTTGCCGAACGGTTCGAGCTCTACTATCGCGGTGTCGAGTTAGCCAACGGCTACCACGAGCTCAGCGACGCCGCCGAGCAACGTCGCCGCTTTGAAATGGTGAATGTCGCCCGAGTCGCCGATGGCCGCCCTGCCCTGCCGCTGCCGGAAAGCCTACTCGCCGCGCTTGAACACGGCCTGCCCGATTGCACCGGCGTTGCACTGGGTCTCGATCGGCTGGCAATGCTGGCTGTCGGGGCTTCGACGATCGACGAGGTGATGACGATTTTTCCTGGTCCTGGTTCCAACCGGTAATCCCCGATGGAGTTCAGTTTGTTGAATACTTGTGGGTGGGGTACAATACAGGCGGAGGCATGAGTATGGCTGTTACCAAAGAAGACTTGCGAAATTTCCAGCGCTTTGCCGATGGAAAGCTCGATAACGGCGGGGCCGATTCGCTCGTCGAGCTGGCAGGTGAATGGGAAGCTCAGCGTCGCGGAATGAGCGAAAGTCTTTCCGAGATCGACGCCCACACATTGAGCGTGCTCGCCGCCGCTTTTCCCGAAGTGGAGGACATGGGTAAGCTGCAACAGGCCCTCGCACGGCGCGGTGGCGTCACCACTGCTCAACTGCTGAGCAACGCAGCTCTCGCCGCCGAAAAGTCCGGCCAAGAATGACGCGCTATACCGTCGTGTGGGATCGGGACGTCGAAGTCCCATTCATGAATGCATGGATTGCAGGTAATTCGCAAACGCGCGCGACTCTCACCGAGGTCGCCAACTGGCTGGACGCGAACCTGGCCGAAGATCCCGATAGGAAAGGTGAGCCTCGCCCAGAACACTCAGCGCGTCAGATCGACGTGCCAATTCCCAGCTCATCTACACACGTCTCCGCGACCTATCGTGTCTTGGCTGATGAGCGGCTGGTTCGAGTAATTTGCCTGGTCTTTCGCGGTAGCTGAGCGATCAGCGCGAATGTCGACGACGGTGGACCACAGAACCAAGCAATGCCAGCCCGCCCATGACGAGCATCGCGATACTCGATGGCTCCGGCACCGGCACAAATTTGAAATTCATTGCAAAGGTACCTGGGGCTGGGTTGACTATTGTTGGCACCGTCAAAGCACCGCCTGCAAAGCCCGTATTTCGTCCTTCAACCCACGTGATTGCCGGGTCCGTCGCGTAAGAGGTCGTAGGATGGCGGATTTCTTCTTGGAATCCCGTGAAATGGGCACCGATGACAAACGTTTGCCCAGCGTCCAAAATAACACCGCTAATCGGCACGTAGCGATAGTCGTCCTCTAGCGTCGCCGCTGTTCCCGATGGAACGGTCGTCGTAACTAATTCTGTATCCACGACCCTCCAGAGACCGATGGCATGCGACTCGTTTAAACCGTCACCTCCACCGTCAAATACTCCAAGGTGAGTGACGATGATTGGCTCGTTTGTGGTGAATACCCAACCGAGCGTGCCAGTAACTGTTTGAACCGCGACCTCGCCAGTCCAGTCGATTAGAGCCGGCGTCGATTGGCCAAATGTGTGACCGGAAAGAAGCCCGATAACGAGAAACAATAGCGATGCAAGGCACGACAATCTCTTAAACATTACGAGGTTCTCCGCCAGTCAATTATTGGGAACAGATCGCATGGCACAACTTTGAGTCGCCAATCCTACCCCCCCCCGCAGGTTGCAAGGCTTTTCCGCAAGTTTCCTGAAATAGTCGCATGTTCGCCGCGCCATCCCTAAAGTTCTTGGACAGCAAGTGCTTACATACGCAATCAGCTGGGCCTGGAACGAACCAATAGGTCTTCTTCGCGTCGAAGCCAAACCGAGCGATAGGTCGGCGAGGGGCGAGTCGCGCAAAAGCGATGGGTAGCGACTGATGCCGACAAAGTCGGGATCTCATGCGCCGGCAGTTTCGTCGAGCTGCCCGAGCAGCTCTTCGAAGCGACTTGCGTACTGAGGATGAACCGTTGCAAGATGTTGTCGCAGTTCGTCGAGTCGGTCGCGGTTCTCGCGGACAAGCTCCACGACATCCGCTTCGTCGCGCAATCGACCGGCAGCCAGTTTCAGTTCGATCAGCGACGGCAATGAAATGTATTTCAGCGTCCCGCGAACAGCTCCCATCGACTTGGGGTGAGGGATCGTGGTGGGCGCGGGACGCGATGCGGTGCCCGGCCGTCCACCTTCCGGGAGCACGTCGACTTCGATGCCGGTTTCCCGATGGCAAAGCTTCGGCCAGCGGCCCTCTGGCGGCGTGAGCACGTCAAATCCGCTGACTGCCGCCGCCCGCAGGAAGTCCTCGATTCGGTCGCTAGGCAAGGCAATATCGATGTCTTGCGTCACGCGGCCGACGTATCCATGCCGCCACACCGCCCAGCCGCCGCCCACTACCGACTCGCAATTGCAGGCATGGAGCACTTGATCGAGTGCCTTCACTACGCGGCCATAACGGCCTGGCAAATCCTGAGGCTCGAGCATTCGATCCCTCCCAGCCAACAGAAGATCGGCCAATTGAAGCTGCTGCGTCAGTGCTTCGGCGGTGAGGTGCATGATTCAATTATACACCGCGATTAGACCGTGCGTCGCCTGTCTTGTTCGTCTCCGACAAAACAGCGACGCGGCTAAGGTTCATTTCTTTCGACCGACGGCTTTGTGTCGGAAGCAGCTCACCAGATGGTCGTTCACCATGCCGACGGCTTGCATGTGGGCGTAGACGATCGTGCTGCCCACGAACTTGAAGCCGCGCTGCTTTAAGTCCTTGCTCAAAGCGTCGGACTCCTTCGACGTGGCCTGTAGGTCCTTCATCCGCTCGAGGCGGTTCTGGATCGGCCGGCTGTCGACGAAGCCCCAGATGTACTTGTCGAACGTGCCGAACTCTTCCTGCACTTCCAAGAAGCAGCGGGCGTTGGTGATTGCGGCCACGATCTTGAGCCGGTTGCGGATGATGCCAGGGTCGGCGACCAGGCGCTCGATCTTTTTGGCGTTGAACCGGGCGACTTTCGCGGGGTCGAAGTCGGCGAATGCCTTGCGATAGCCTTCGCGCTTCCGCAACACGATGAGCCAGCTCAGCCCCGCTTGGGCACTCTCGAGCG
>JANNTD010000334.1:0-30998 GCA_031403315.1 Planctomycetota bacterium | reverse complement strand
TGTCCTAACAGTGTGCTGCCGATGCTCTGGGCCTGCCGTCAACGAACTAGAGCCACCTAAAGAACTTCCCGGCAACACACTGTTAGGACAGCACCGACGTTGAGGCCGGCGTAGGCGATCCACGCGACGTACGCTCCGATGAGCCACCACCACCGCTCGCGCGTCGCCATGAATAGAAACAGCGGGCCAGTCGCCACGATGAGTTGCGAGACGATCATCACCGGCCGGCTGCCGAAAGCGTCGCACCAGCGGCCCATCGTCGGCGCGAGAGCCATCTGCCCGACCCGCATCGTGGCGACGATCGTTTGCAGGCCTTGATAGGAGATTTTCAAAACGCGGGGCGCATAAGTCCCCTGCGCTGCCTGCGTGATGCCGTTGACGAACGAGAACACGCACGAGAACAGCACCAACTGCCGATAGGGACGCTGCGACATCGCCCGCAGCACGGCTCGCCACGGTGTGCGCGGCACGGCGCTCGGCAAATATTCGACGCCGGGCATGAAGGCCAGCGGCACCACGGCCAGCAGCATGAACACGGCACCGCAGGCGGCGGACACAGCGAGCGGCTGCAGGCGGGGACTGCCCGGCGCCACGAGGTCCCAAATCGAAGCGAGCGCGATCGTGAAAGCGATGCCTGCGAGCCGGCCGCTCACTAGCCAACGCTCACGGTAGCCGCAGAAACGGCCGCGTATCTGCCGCGGCACGAGATCGCCGGTCCAAGACCAGAGTGCGACCGTGCCGCAGTACTCGAACAGATGGTAGACGCACCAGGCAGTAACCAGGGCCACCGGCGCGCGGGTGCCGGTCGGCAGATACGCGGCCGCGAGTGGCACCAAGCTCAGCACCAAGGCGCTCGCAACGTATGCGGAGATGCAGAACGCTTTGCGATGTCGGAAGCGAGCGAGGATCGCCGGCACCGTCAGCCGCAATATCCCGGCCAACGACGGGGCGGCGAAGATGATGCCGCTCTGAAAATTGCGTGCGCCGACGCTCAGTGCGAGGTACACGATGAGCGTGCTGGAAACGAGTCCGTTGCCGATCGCCCAAATCGAGGCATTGGCATAGGCGAGCCGAATCGCGCGGCGTCGCCAATCGCCATGAAGCGAGTTGCCGCGAGCGTTTTCTCCCTCGACGTTTTCCCCTTCAAACATGCGCGATCCACCACGAGAGCCCGGCCTCGATCTGCTCGCTTGCCCAATAGTGCATACTAGCCGCTAGAGGGAATATGTAAACCCCAAGGGGGGTTGTCGCGGCTGGAGCGTGGCGACGGCTGCGGCGTACCCGGTGCACGGGTCGACATCGTGCAGATCGTAGCGCGTCGGCGGAAAGGATTCAAACTTTGGCAGCTCGATCGGTTGGTCGAGATGCTGACTAGTGAGCACGTCGAATGCATCGAGCGGATAACCGAGACCGGCGCCGATCGCTTTGAGCACAGCCTCTTTCCGCGTCCAGCAGCGCATGAACGTAGCGGGCAAGCTGGCGGCGTCGGCCGCGCGAAGGGTGTCGCGCTCGGCAGGGTGGAAGTTGCGGGCCGCGATTTCGTGGGCTTGGTCGATGGGCCGGATCCGCTCGACGTCGACGCCGATCTCGTCCTCGCGCGTTACGGCAATGAGCGTTAGCTGGCCGGAATGGGCTAAATTGAAACACAAATCGCCCGACTCAAGCAGCGGTTTGCCGCTCGCCGCGTAACCAATCGAGACATCGCGCGGCGACTCGCCCAGGTAGCGGCCGAGGATCGACCGCAGCGCCGCGCGGCTTGCGACGAACGTGCGGCGAGGCTCGTCGCGCGCGAAACGGTCGGCGCGTTCGCGTTCGGCGGGCGCCAACACCGCTGCGAGTTTGGGCACGGGCGTTACGATCGCGTCCAGCGGCACGGCCCAAACATGGATTTCGCCCCCGGAAAGTGCGGGAAAATCGGTCGGTTCTGGCCAGTTGAGCTGCAAGGGTTCGGTTCCGATTCAGTTGCCCAAATGGCGTTCGATTTGTTGCGCGATCACCCGCACCGCGGCCGGCGATGCGTGGGCTTCCTGGTCGCCGCCTTGGAATACGAAGAAATGTCCGCCGGGCAGCAAGCGACTCGAGAATCGTCCGGAGATGTGGCGACGCCAGTCGGCAAGGTCGGTCGCCGAGACGGCCCGGTCTTCGGTGCCACCGATCGCCAGGAGGTCGGTCGACAATGGCGGTTCGTCGACGTACACGTAGGTTTCGAGTAGTTCCATGTCGGCGCGCATCGCGGGCAGAAGCAAGTTCAGGAGTTCCGCGTTCGCGCGAACTGCCGGCGGAATGCCGTCGAAACGTCGGCTCATCTCGGCGAGGAACTCCGCGTCGGGCAAATTGTAAAGTGGCTCCACACTTCTCGACCGGTGTGGCGCGGGGCTGGCCGCCACAATCAACAAGCATGGCAACGGCTCACAGCGCTTCCGCAGCTCGCGCGCGAGTTCCAACGCGAGCCAAGCGCCCAAGCTGTGGCCCAAGAGAGCAAACGGCCGATCCATCACCGGCACGATCGCGTCCGCGATCTCCGCCACCAACCTGTGCAAGTCGGTGATTGGCTGCTCGCCGATCCGCGCCTCGCGGCCCGGCAGAGCGATCGGCACTACGTCGACGCCACGTGGCATCGCTTGCCGCCAGCGGTAATATCCCGCCGTCCCACCGCCGGCATAAGGTAGCGTCACGAGTCGCAGCGCCGAATTTGGCGATAAATCGGTCGGTAAGTAGCGGTTGTGCGACATGGGTGTACGGCGCAAATTTGACGGACGGCGGCTCTGCGAAATCGCTGCACCCCCGAGCGTGCGAGCCACCCGGACGTTCGTCACAAACTGTTTGCTGAGCTACAGATGGGACAAATTCGCGCAGGCTCGCCAGCGTTCTATTCGGGACGGTCCGAATCGTCGGCAGACGCGTGCTGGCGCTCAGCCCAGACTTCCGATAGGGACTACCGACCGGGCCAGCGAATACTTAGACTACAGTGTTTGCAAAAGGATACCAGCAGGCGGGGCCGTGGTCGGTCCCTGGCTTGTCGCCGCGGACATCCCCGTATGTCAATTGCGTGTAACATGCGGCCCCGACGTTCGTACTAGTAGTATATCTAATCCCCTTGGCGTCGTTGTGCGAGTCGCCCTGCGCACGCAGACGCCGGTCGATTTCCGCCTGATCAGTCGTACCACGGATCGAGTGTCGATGCGTTGTCAAATTGCCGCTAACACGATGTCGGACGTATTGACCCAACAGGCGGCCGACGATCCGAGCCGTATCGCTTGCGTGTTCCTCGACGATCGCGACGGCGCGGTCGAGATGACCTACGGCGAGTTGGATCGGCGGGCTCGCGTGATCGCGGCACGACTGCAGCTCGAGCTCAAACCGGGCGATCGCGCGCTGTTGGTGTATCCGCCGGGGCTCGATTTCATCGCGGCGTTTTTTGGTTGCTTGTATGCGGGTGTCGTCGCGGTGCCGGCGACGTATCCGAAGCCACGCCGGCCGATGCCGCGGCTCAATCGCATCGCCGTCGATTGCGACGCCCACGTCGCCCTCTCCACCGCCGCGACGCTCACCACGCTCGATCCCGAACTGCTCTCGGCCGACGCGGCCACCAGCCAGTGGATCGCGACCGACGAGTTGGTCGACGAGTTGGCAGCACATTTTGAGCGGCCGACGGTGCATGGGAGCGATCTGGCGTTTCTGCAGTACACGTCGGGCTCCACCAGCGATCCGAAGGGCGTGATGGTGTCGCACGCCAATTTGCTCAACAACCTCGATTGCATCCGTCTGGCATTTGGCATCGGCGAGATGGACGAGGACCATGTCTCAGCGAGTGGCGTGTTCTGGCTGCCGGCCTACCACGACATGGGCCTCATCGGCGGAGTGCTCACGCCGCTCTACATGGGCGGACGCAGCGTGCTGATGTCGCCGACCGCGTTCTTGCAGCGGCCGATGCGGTGGCTCGAGGCGATTCACGAATACCGGGCCACGATCAGCGGCGCGCCGAATTTCGCGTACGACTTTGTTGCCCGTCGCACCAAGCCGGAGGAGCGGGCGAAGCTCGATCTGAGCATGTGGCGGCTGGCGTTCTGCGGTGCCGAGCCGATTCGCGCCGAGACGTTCGCGCTGTTTGCCGAAGCGATGCGGCCGTGTGGCTTCCAGTCGAAGTCGCTTTACCCGTGCTACGGCTTGGCGGAGTCGACGCTGCTGGCGGCCGGACCCGATTTTCATCACGAGCCGACGGTGCTGGTGGTGAATCGACACGCGCTGTCGGAGCACCGTGTCGCGGTCGCGTGCGGCGAGCCGGAGGAAATGACGCAGCGCCTCGTGGGTTGTGGCCAGGCGATGCCAGATCACACGTTGCTCTTGATCGACCCGGCGACGAACTCCGTGTGCGGGCCGGATGAAGTCGGCGAAATCCTCATTCAAGGTCCGTCGGTAGCCGGCGGTTATTGGAATCGCGCCGACGAAACCGAGGAAGAGTTCGGTGCGCGCGTGCCCGGGCGCGACGGCCGTTTCCTGCGGACTGGGGACCTCGGCTTCACCCACGACGGCGAGTTGTACGTCACCGGCCGGCTCAAGGACGTGATCATCATTCGCGGCCGGAACCACTATCCGCAGGACATCGAGCAATCGGCCGAAGCAGCTCACCCATCCCTGTTGATGGGCGCCGCGTTCGCGCTCGAGAGCTCTGGCCTGGAAAACTCTGGGGCCGAGCGGCTGGTGGTGGTGAACCAGGTCGACCGCCAATTCCGCGACGCCGATTGGAACCAGGTTGTGCAGGCGATCCGCCGGGCGGTGGTCGAGCATCATGAGATCGATCCGTATGCGATCGTACTGATTCGTCAGACGTCGCTGCCGATTACTTCCAGCGGCAAAGTGCAACGGAGCTTGTGCCGCGATCAGTATTTGGCGAATGAATTGAAAGTGGTTCATGGTTGGACCAATCCTGCCGCGAATGGTGCGGCTGTTTCCAATGGCCAGACTGTTTCCAATGGCCAAACCGTTCGGCTCAATGGCGACGGTGTGTCCTGGACGAAGCCAACGAATGGCTCGGCCCGCCGCCGTCGCCGCCCGGTCGGCAGCGTCGAGCTGGATCGCGCCACCGAGCGGATCGAAGCCTGGATGCTCGATTGGTTGATGACGCGGCTGGGGCTCACGGCCGACGACATCTCGCGCGACCGGCCGTTCGCCGAGTACGGCGTCGACTCGCTGACCGCGGTCGAATTGAGCCATGAGCTGGAGCAGCAGTTTTCCGTGCCGCTCCCGCCGATCGTGGCCTGGAACTATCCAACGCCGGCCGCCCTGGCCCGCTTCCTCGCCGAGGAAACGACCGGCGTCAAACGCGAGCAGCCGGCCGACACGCCGCGCCCCACGAATGGATTGAACGGCAAGTCCCACGGTGCGGCAAACGGCGCCGCAAAGAGCACTGCTGACGCCGAGCTCGCGGCCCTCTTGGCCGAGATCGAGAATCTCTCCGATGCCGAAGCGGCGAAGCTGTTGGCGGAAGAGCAGCGGGGCCGGTAGGGTCGAGGGTTCAGGGTTCAGGACAATCTACTCTCGTCGCCCGAAGATGCGCAGAATTCAACACTCTGTGCGCGCTGTTTTCCTCGGGTTTCATGCGAAGATGCTCAGAATTCGGCGCGGAATTATGAGCATCTTCGGCGGCGGCAAGCTGGGAGAGATGGGACGGCGAGTCATCAGCCGATCTCGCAGGGTACTTTCTACGGTGAACCGACGATCGTCGGCAGCTATCGGTAACGTCTTCCGACAACCGCCAGCGCGCCCAGAACTGCCACCAGCGCCAGTGTCGTTGGTTCGGGGACGGGGGGGCGGGAGCAGGTTGAAAGTGGTTTCGGTGTCGTTTTGGATGAACATCAATTGGCCCGCGAGCGGGCTGCCGTCGGCGAGCATGCCGAATAGCTCGTAGATAGTGAAGACGTTTCCAGAGTCGGGATCGACGTAGTTGGAATCGACCAGCAGCGTGGAGAGATCGGTTCCATAGATGTTGACGATGCTGCCGGCGGAGGCGACGATCTTGCCCGCGAGCGGGTCGAAACCGCCGGCGGCGGATCCGGCACTTAACAAACGCGACACGATCGACTCGCCCGCGGAGCCGTCATCTCCGCCATCGTCGGGAGGCAGAATCGCGAACAGGTCGCCCAAAATCGTTCCGCCGAGGAAATTAAACGTCGACGCTTCGTCGATGTAGGTTTTGCCGGCGACGAACCCACCGGTCATAGTGACCAGGGCACCGCCAATCCCGACCAGGTTGCGGTCGACGGCTCCTCCTTCAAGAACCACGGTGCTGCCAGGCCCGATGGCCATGAAATCGTTCTTGATGTGGCCGCTTTTCATAAAGAAGATGCCGCCATTGGCTGCAATACCGGCGTTTCTGACAGTCGTATTCGAAATTTCTACAACGCTTTCCGACAGCGAATTTATGGTATTCACGGACACACCCGCGAGAGTCACCTCAGCGTTGGAGAAGGCACTGATGTCTTCAGAAAAGAAGGTGCTGCCAGCAGCGCTTAGCTTGCTTTTGGGGCCGATAACGGTGACTTCGCCAAAGATTTCTTTTACCTCCGACAGAGTTGCGACGGATGGAAGATTGGCCCCTCCAACGTGGAACTCGCCATTGATTTCACCCTGATACATTTCGAATGTTCCGCCATGAACGCTAGCATAACCATCAACCGAAACGTCGGTAAAATCGAACGTCGATGAATCATAAGCGTCCGCTTGAAGCGTAGATCCTCCGGAGAGTCTGACGGTCGCATTTTGGCGAGCGACCAGGGAATCGAAGATAGTACCGAGTGAGGTGACAACTGCCGATCCCTGGGCCCTGAGATTTTGGACATGCGAGTTCACGGGACTGAATTTGCCCGACTGGATTACTAAGACGTCTTGAGCATCGGTACTGTGCAGTTGGAGGGATGCGCGGTCTCCGACTTCGACGTGGACAATTGGGTCAAACACGTCGCCATCTGTGATTTCAACCGCGGAATCGTCGACCGCCGACACACTACTGGGTTCTGTGCCCGTCAGGCTCACGTGGGCTGATCCGGACGCAAACAAATAATTCATGATCGTCAAGCTACTAATTTCGACACCCGCAGCTCCACTGGCGTAGACTCTAGCGTCTGCGAGGAAGACGTCGTTGAGAATGGCAGAAGTGTTGTCCGATACGAAGAGGTCGCGAATTATCCCATCGTTGGCGAGCAATTTCGACTTGCCGAATAGTCTGATTTCTCCTACGTCTCCGGCCGCTTCGAGCTCGATTTGGCTTTCCTTATGCGCGCCTACTCGTTCGACACTTCCACGGACGACTTTGAGCGTACTGTCGTCGAGGCCGACGAAACCGGCGATGGAGCCGCCGTCGACGATGACGTGACTGTGATTGTAAACGTACAGTTCACTGTCTACAGAACCAAATTCATTGGAGATCGGTCCAAAATTTCCCCCGTCGGCGAAGGTGACTGTCACTTCGCGTGGATCAACTAATTCGTAATACGAAAGGTTGCCCGGGACCGGGTTCAGTTTGTCGTACCCGATATAGGTTATGAGATCTTCCACAGGATGGTGTACATAACCCGGGCTGGGAACATTTGTCGACACGGTGAACTCGTTATCCAAGCGATTCGCCTGGGGAAGCCCGAGAACCTCAGCAATATGTCTGGCAATGACTTTGTTCGATTGTATTAACTCAGTCGGCAGCTGCGCGTGAGCCGGGGAGGACAAACTCGCAGACAGGATCAAGAGCAGAGGTAGCAGAAAAGTGCGATTCATGAGGGCACTCCTAGATTTCATTGGCTCGCGTTGAACGTGGTAGTCGCTCGATGGGTCTCAACGCAGAATGCAAATCCGCTGTAGGCCGACGGAACGACCCCCAGAATATTGGCCGCGGAAGCGAAAAGCAAGGAAATTTCTGCAATTCTCGCAGTCCGCGACCAGCAGTCGCGGCTTGATGAAGAGGATTAGTCGACCTCTTTCGCCTTGATCCAGCTCATGAGCTTGCGGAGCTTGCGGCCGACGACTTCGACGCCGTGCTGTTTGTCCTGCTCTTTCATCGCTTTGAAGTTCTTGCCGCCGGACTTGGCTTCGCCGATCCATTCTTTGGCGAACGTGCCTTCCTGCACTTCCTTGAGAATCCGCTTCATCTCGGCCTTGGTTTCGGCGGTGATGATGCGCGGGCCGCGGGTGTAGTCGCCGTATTCGGCCGTGTTCGAAACGCTGTAGCGCATGTAGGAGAGGCCGCCCTGGTAGAAGAGGTCGACGATTAGCTTCAGCTCGTGCATGCACTCGAAGTAGGCCATCTCGGGTTGGTAGCCCGCTTCGACGAGCGTTTCGAAGCCGGCCTTCACGAGCGCGCTCGCGCCGCCGCAGAGGACAGCCTGTTCGCCGAACTGGTCGGTCTCGGTTTCTTCGGCGATGGAGGTGCGGATGACGCCCGCGCGGCCGCCGCCGATGCCCTTGGCGTAGGCGAGGCCGATCTTGAACGTGGCGTCGCTCGCGCCTTCGCTCATGGCGATCAGGCAGGGCACGCCGCCGCCGGCGACGAACTCGCTGCGGACGAGGTGGCCGGGGCCTTTGGGTGCGACCAAGAGAGCGTCGACTCCCTTGGGCGGCTTGACGTAGCCGAAGTGGATGTTGAAGCCGTGCGAACACATCAGCACGTTGCCGGGCTTCAGATTCGGCTCGATCTCTGTGGTGAAGAGGTCGCCCTGCAGCTCGTCGGGGACGAGGATGTTCACCACGTCGGCCGCTTTGGTCGCGTCGGCGGCGCTTATCGGCTTGAAACCGTGGCTGATGGCGAGGTCGTAGTTCTTGCCGCCGGGGCGCTGGCCGATGACGACGTTCACGCCGCTGTCACGGAGGTTCTGAGCCTGGGCGTGGCCTTGCGAGCCGTAGCCGATGATGGCGACCGTCTTGCCGGCCAGCGCGTTCATGTCGGCGTCTTTGTCGTAGTAAATCGTAGCTGCCATGTCGTAACTCCCATCAATCCCGGCGAGCGGGCATGAATGAATTGAACCACGGAGGCACGGAGGTCACGGAGGGTGCAAATCCAAAATGCCTTCTCCGTGCCTCCGTGGTTATCTCTTATCTTACTTCGCGTTCGTTTCGGCGTGTTTGCGCAGGCTGCCGTTGTTCGCGCGGTCGATGCTGCGGACGATGGCGATCCGGCCGGTACGGACCAGCTCGACGATGCCGAACGGCCGCATCAGGTCGGTGAACGCTTCGATCTTCTTTTCCTGGCCGGCGAGCTCGACGGTCACTTCATCGGGCGCGACGTCGACGATCCGGCCGCGAAAGACGTCGCACAGCTCGCGAATCTCGCTCCGCTGCCCCTTGGTGGCCTTGACCTTGATCAGCATCAAGTCGCGCTCGACGTGGTCGTGGGCGCTGACGTCGTCGACGTGGACCACGGTGACGATCTTTTCGAGCTGCTTGCGGACCTGTTCGAGGACGCTGTCGTCGCCGACGACGACGAAAGTCATCCGCGAGAGGTGGGCGTCTTCGGTCTCGCCGACCGCCAGGCTCTCGATGTTGAAGCCGCGCGAAGCGAACATGCCGGCCACGTGGGCCAGCACGCCGGGCACGTTTTGCACGGTGGCCGAAAGGACATGCCGCATAGGGGGTAATTCTCCGAAAATAGAGCGAATCATTGATGATATCCAGGCGGGCGGGGTGCCGCAACGGGCCGGGGAAACAGCAGTTAGCGTTCGTGCTTGCTCTGCGCGCGGGGCAAGCCCCGCCGCTAATTGCTGATTCGACAGGACACGGAAACCCAGGTGCTGGTTCCGTCAAAACAGCCGCAGTTGGCCGGTGGAGGGTGACGGCGGCTGGAAGGCGGTGCGGTTGAGGGGCTCTGATTGTTCAGGATAGCGGAGCCGTTTGCGCCAGAGGCTGAATGTATCGGCGATCAGGTCGGCGATGTTGCCGGTGCCGACTTGACGGCGGCCGAATTGGCTGTCGTGGAGTCGACCGCCGCGCGTCGCACGGATCAATGCTTCGACTCGGCCGGCGCGGTCGGGATAGGAACGCTTTAGCCAATCGAGGAACACTTCGCGGACCGAGGTTGGCAGCTTCAAGAGGACGTAGCCGGCCGCGTCGGCGCCTGCGTCGCGGGCAGCCTTCAAGATCGCGGGGATCTCGCTGTCGTTGAGGCCGGGGATCACGGGGGCGAGCATCAGCTGCGTGGGGATGCCGGCGTCGGTGAGTTCGCGGATCGTGCGCAGCCGGGCCGCGGGCGAACTGGTCCGCGGTTCCATCGCGCGGGCCAGCTTGGCGTCGAGCGTCGTGATCGAGACGCAAACGCGGACGGCCCGGTGGGCGGCGAGTTGCTGCAGCAGGTCGATGTCGCGGGTGACCAGCGAGTTCTTGGTGATGATGCCGATCGGCTGGCGGCACTCGGCCGCAACTTCGAGGCAGCCGCGGGTCAGCTCGAAATCGCGCTCGGCTGGTTGGTAGCAATCCGTGACACCCGAAAAGGCGATCGTCTCCGGCCGCCAGCTTGGCCGGGCGAGCCACTCGCGCAAGAGCTCCGGGGCGCGGTGCTTCACCAGGACCTTGGTTTCGAAGTCGAGGCCTGCGCTAAAGCCCAGGTACTCGTGATACGGCCGGGCGTAGCAGTAGCTGCAACCGTGGGCGCAACCGCGGTAGGGATTCACGCTGTAGCGGAAACCGACGTCGGGGCTATCGTTCTCGGCGACGATCGACTGCGACGCATCGGGCAGATACTCGGTCGGCGGGCGATCGAGCTCGTCCAGGAAATCTTCATCTTCCGCGACCTGTTCGAAATCGTCCTCGCGGCGGATGGCGAGATACGGATTGGCCGGCTGAACGTGGGCACCGCGGCCTTTGAGCAAAACACGACCTTTGAGCATGATTCGATGCCTCTCGTTCCCAGTTGGTAACTCTCCTGATAGTGTACATAGATACACACACGGAGTCCAGGCTGCGGCGAGGCCGGCGGAGACGATTTCGACGGACAATCCCCCTGCCAGCAGCGGGTTTTGCCCAGTTTGCCGAATAGTTCTATAATTCGTACGAAGTCACTGGTGGAGAGAGTTGGCGAGGCGGCGCTGACGACCAATCGACCGACAACGGAACCCGAGAAACCTCGCAACATGGCTCGCAAATTGCACCGACCGCGTCCGAAATCAAGTCGCCCCTTGGCGCTCGTGCTGGCGATCGGGGCCGTGCTAGCGGCCGGGGCGGCGACGGAAGAAGCGGTGAAGGCGCCGGCGGAGGAAGTCGTGGCCGATCGGAAGGCGGGGGGCGAGACTTTCCAGAAGGACACTCCGCCGGGCGACGGTCGACTGATTCGCGTCCGGCTGCCGCTGGTGGGCAATGCCGACGCTCACATCAAGAGCGCGATCCAGCGGGCAATGACTCAGCTCAAACAGGCGCCGCGCCGCGACGGCCGGCGGCCGATTCTGATTCTCGAGTTGGTGCCGGCCCGGCGCCAAGGCAGCTTTGGCGAAGGGACCGACTTCGAGCGGGCCGTGTCGCTGGCCCGGTTTCTCACGAGTCCGGAACTTTCGGACGTAAAGACCGTGGCTTACATCCCGCGCTCGATCAAAGGCCATGGGGTGCTGGTGGCGCTTGCGTGTGAAGAGATCGTGATGGACCCCATGGCGGAGATCGGCGAAGCGGGCATCGACGAGGACGATCGCCGGGCCATCGAACCGGGTATCATCAGCATCTATCAACAGATTGCAGCCGACCGGCGAACGGTGCCCGAAGCGATCGCGCTGGGGATGCTCGACCGCCGCGCGGAAGTGCTCAAGGTGGAAACCGACCAGGGCACCGAGTTCGTGCTCCGCGCCGACCTCGCTGCGCTCAAGCAGAACCACACCATCGTGTCGGAAGAAGTGCTCGTGCCACTCGGTTCGCTCGGCAGCTTCACGGGCCGTGAGGGGCGCGAATTCGGCTTTGTGAAACTTTTGGCGTCTGATCCCGACGCACTCGCCCGTGGGCTCGTCCTCGCGCCGGAAGACGTCATCGAAGACCAATCGCTGGTGGGCGACTGGCGGCCGGTGATGCTGGAGCTGGAAGGCCCGATCACGCCGCGCACGGTCCGCCAATTGCAGACGCTCATCGGCAGCGAGATCAACGACCACCACGTGAACTGGATCGGCCTGCGCATCGACAGCACGGGCGGCGAATTGGAAGACTGTTTGCAGCTGGCCAATACGCTTGCCGAACTCGATTCGAACGAAGTCCGCACCGTGGCCTATGTGCCGGTCGAAGCTTCTGGCGGAGCGGCGCTGGTGGCGCTCGCTTGCGATCAGCTCGTGTTGCAACCGGACGCGCACGTCGGCGGCAAGGGAAGCGTCGAGCTCGATCGCTCGACGCTCGACGCGGGCACGATCGCAATCCGCGATTCGCTCGCGGGCGAAGCCGACCAAAGCTGGTCGCTGCTCTCGGCCCTGGTGGACCCGGATCTCGAGGTCTTTTCCTATCAAAACACCAAAACGGGCGATATCCGTTACTTTTCCCAGGCGGAAGCGAAGGAGCAAGAGGTCGCCAACGATTGGCGGCAAGGCGCGAAGATTACGACCGACGGCGAACCGCTGCGTCTCTCGAGCGGACAGGCCGAAGAACTTGGCGTTGCCTGGCACGTCGTCGACAGTCTCGACGAGCTCAAGCAGCTCTATGGTTTCGAAGTCGATCCGCGCGTGGCCGAACCGAACTGGGCGCTCGAATTGGTCGAGGCATTGTCGTCGCCGGCGCTCACGGTGTTTCTGATCGCGATTGGGTTCATCGGCATCTACATCGAGCTGCATTCGCCGGGCGTCGGCATCGGCGGCTTCCTGGCGGCGGTGGCCTTCATGTTGTTCTTCTGGAGCAAGTTTTTACACGGCACGGCCGGCTGGCTGGAAGTGCTACTCTTTGCCGGCGGCATCTTCTGTTTGCTCTTGGAGCTGTTGGTGCTGCCGGGATTCGGTGTTTTCGGATTGGGCGGTGGAGCGATGATCCTGACGTCGCTGGTACTGGCGAGCCAGACGTTTGTGCTGCCGCAAACCGAATCGCAACTCGCGGAATTGCGGCAATCGCTGATGGTCGTCGCGGCATCAACCGCCTGCATTGTGGTGGCGGCGCTCGGGCTGCGCCGTTATTTGCCCGAGACGCCGATCTTCCGGACGCTGCTTTTGAATCCGCCGGCCGACGAGGAGCTGGTCGATCTCGACTACCGCGAAACCGTGGCCGACTTCTCGCACCTCGTCGGCCAACAAGGCACGGCGTCGACGAACTTGATGCCTGCCGGCAAGGCCGAGTTCGACGGCCAGCTCGTCGACGTGATTTCCGACGGCCTGCCAATCGATCGCGGCCAGACGGTGATCGTCACCAAGGCCCGCGGCAACCGGGTGCTGGTGCGGGCGGTGGAAGAGGTATGATTGGCCCGCAGATATAGCTGTCAGCCGATCGACAAACTAGAATGATGGTGATCCCAACCCGTCGTCTCGAAGGAGACTTACGCGCATGACAAGCGTTTCTGATTCTGATATTCCGACCTGGACGGCCAGCGAAGTGATCGCCCACTTTGGCGACATCCCCATCGCCCGCATTCGCACGAGTCCCCCGCCGGGCGAAGCGACCGAAGCCGACGTGATCGAGTTGCACGAATGTCACGACCGGCTATGCGAGCTGATCGATGGAACCCTCGTGGAGAAAACCATGGGTTGGCAAGAAGCTGAATTGGCTATAATTATTGCGACACTGCTGCGAAACTTTGTTTCAGCCAATCGCCTTGGCAAGGTCTTTGGCCCCGATGGAATGTTCCGATTGGAGCCGGAGCAGATTCGCATTCCGGACGTCGCGTTTATCTCCAAGCAGCGTTTTGCTGGCCGCACGCCAACGCCGGGAGCATTTTGGGAGTTGGGATGCGACCTGGCCGTCGAGGTCATAAGTCCCAGCAACACCCGCCGCGAAATGGAACGCAAGCTGAGCGACTATTTTGCTGCGGGCGTTGCGGTTGTCTGGCTGGTCTACCTGCAAACTCAGGAAGTTGTCGTTTACTCCTCTTCCCCCAACAACTCGGTGACGCTGCGAGGCGACGATGTGCTCGTCGGCGGCACTGTTCTTCCCGGCTTCTCAGTACCCGTTGCCCAGATCTTCGCGGAGCTGGACGCGACGCAATCTTAGCGGCGGTCCGGGCGATCGATTAATCACAGACTGATTTAGTTGGAGTCCGACGCATGGCATCGCAATCGACCAGTACAGTAGGAGTCCGTGAAGCCAAAACTCGCTTTTACGAGCTACTCGAAAAGGCCAAAGCTGGCGAAGAAATTGCCATCACCAAGTACGGCACGCCAGTGGCACAGCTCATTCCTCTTCAAGACGGTCGCCCTGGCAGGACGCCGTACGATGATCGAGCGCTGAATCAACCGGCCGGCTAGGACCACGCTCGGCGGATCTCAGCAACGAAGGACTTCGATGACTCCAAGTTGATTGTCGACGTCACGGTGGTGACTTTGCTCGAAAGTGGACCACGAACCATGAGCGATTCATTCGTCGCATTGCCTTCCTTGGAGTGAGCGTTTTCCGTTCATCAGGCAAGCAAATCTATCATGAAAGTTCTCTTCATCGGCGGCACGGGGTTTATCAGCACGGCGGTCAGCCGGCAGGCGCTCGCGCGCGGCATGGATTTGTATCTGCTCAACCGCGGTCAGCGAAAAGCCAATATTCCTGGCGCGAAGATTCTGCGGGCCGACATCAGCAATGCCGACGAAGCTCGCCGGGTGCTTGATGGACATCAATTCGACGTGGTCGTTGATTGGGTCGCCTATCATCCGACGGACATCGAGCGCGATCTCGCGCTCTTTCGCGACCGCGTGAAGCAATTTGTTTTCATCAGTTCAGCTTCAGTCTATCAGAAGCCACCGACGCACTACGTGATCACCGAGTCGACGCCGTTGGCGAATCCGCATTGGGAATACTCGCGCAACAAGATCGCCTGTGAAGAGCGGCTGCTCGCCGAGTATCGCAACCACGGCTTCCCGGTGACGATCGTCCGCCCGTCCCTGACTTACGATCCGCAGTTGCCGGTCGCGCTCGGCGGCTGGGGTTGCTATACGTTCATCGATCGGCTCAAGCGCGGCCGGCCGATCATCGTGCACGGCGACGGCTCGTCGCTGTGGGTGGTGACGCACGCCGAGGATTTCGGCCGCGGCTTCCTCGGCCTATTGGGAAATTACCAGGCTGTGGGGCATGCGTTCCACATCACGACCGACGAAGTGCTCACCTGGAACCAAATCTACACGACGATCGCCGAGGCTGCGGGCGTCGAGCCGAAGCTCGTGCACATCGCGTCGGAAGCGATCGTCCGCGCGTCGCCCGAGCATCACGGCGGCTTGATCGGCGACAAGACCTGGAGCGTCGTGTTCGACAACACGAAGATCAAAACCTGGGTGCCGGGCTTCCGCTGTGAAATTCCGTTCCGCGAGGGCATCCGCCGCACGATCGCCCAGTTCGACGCCGACGAAAGCCGCCGCCGCGTGGACGATGCGGTGAATCGCGACCTGGATCATATTCTTAAGGTTTGCGGTTACGACGGCGGCTGAGAGCCTGCAATGGTGGAATCTTGGTCTGCGGGACTTATCGTTGCGCGCGGGCCATGATCTGCAATGGGAAGAGCGCTCCGACCGTTCGTTGGTACTGGCGATACTCCGCGGACATTTCGCTGGACAGAAGCCATTGCTCTTCACGTTGTATCGCCATCACATACTGAACTAGCAGCATAATCACGAATACCCACGGCCATAATGCGTTGATACAAAGTGCGCCGCCCGACCAAGCCATGAGATAGGACAGGTATATTGGATGCCGAACAATCGCGAAGGGGCCACTCCGAATGATTTGATTTGGTGTCGAATTTGAAAAAGCAATTCCAAGTCTCGCGCTCCTCGCAACGTACAGTGACCACAGATGCAGCGAGAGAGCTAGACATAGGAGGGCTATTCCAACAATGCGAAAGGAGTACGAGGGTTGCGGAATTGCGATCATGCCCAGCAAGTGCGCGACCATAGTGAAAGTTGCACTCACGGCAAGAATTCGCATTTTGAGCGTCATCGCGCGAATTCGTTGAGCAAAATATATAAGTGTCGACGACGTGAAAACGGAATAGCAGATCATCGCAAAAACTACGGGTACGTATTTCATAGCTGCAAATGCCAGGCGATTTTAGGCGCATTTGTCCGGAGTCTGCACACTTGTTTTTGCGCGTTCATAGATTTCATTCCATGCGGGAATCGGATAGACTTGCCTGAAGTGATCGAATCCACCCAATATTGTTTCTGTCTTCTGTGGGCAGTGAATCGATGCCCGCTTAATTAGACCGTCGAAGAGCAATGCATGCTTCGCGTCTTCTTCAACGTGTTCTGCAATGAAAAAACTTTCTTTCCTTTCGATTCCGCTTCGTTCCAACGAAGGCACGATTTCTCGGCTTAATTCAGCGGTTAGCTTTTCAAACAAGTATTCGGCACCAAGGTATGCGAACGGATCGAGATGATCAGCCATCCACTCCCAGCAGGCCGCAATCGATGACGCGGATGGCGTAAGCTCTGCTCGTCGCGAGTCGACAAAAGAGTTTTCGCCGCCAAGAGCCTGGTAGCATTGGAACGCCCATTCGCGATGCTCAACCTCTTCCCATTTATGCATTAAGAGTGTCTTCATCAAATCTTTGTCCCGCGCGGGTAGCGAACCAATCATCTTGAAACCAGCGCGTGTCGTGAACCACTGATACGTCGCGATGTCCCGAAACAGCTCACGCAAAATCGCTCGGCTAAATCCATCGGCAACTCCAAGTGAAGTAAGGCGTCGCCAGGCATCCGTCAGTCTCACTTGAGCGCGAACTTCGTCAATCCGTGTTTTGAGTAATTCAAGTAAATCCATGTTGCACCAGGAGTTCTAATGGCGTGTACGGCGGATCAATTAATGAAAAAGCGTTATGCGTCGGAGTCAGAACTTGAAGACTTTCTATCGGACGTGGCTGATTTCGAGTCGCAAAGTTGAATCGACTGTAGTTCATCGAAGCGACTCGATTGCAAGACGTAGCCGCAGCAATTGCAAATGTCATGGACGAACAAGGTGTTATCCACGGCTTGAAATAAATCAGAAAACCAAGTCCTTCGGCTAGCGTCGGCAGGCATCAAGAAAACTAAATGGTCCTTACAGCGTCGCGGGTGACAAAATGTTGTACCTGCAATGGGAAGATAGCCTGATCGGACATACACAGGGGCGAAATCTTTATTCGCGTTGGCGATCGCAAGCCGTTGGCCATCTTGCAACGCCATTGCCCATACAACTCGACCGAGCAGCTTTGTCACAAGTCGCGATGGGAATCGGCCCTTCGCGGCAACGCGATAGGGCGCGTAAAGAACTTCACGGTACGCCTTGAGAATCGATTGGGGATAAAATCGTTCGCAATCAAGTTCACCATGCTTTGCCGCCGTGAAAGAAAGTGTCGCCTGAATGCCAGCTTCGGACACGGCTACGAAGATCGACGAGTAAGCATCGCAGGATCTGACCGCCCAATCAGGAGGAACAGAGTACGCGCACGATACGAAATCGATGACTTGCCCATACATGGACTCAGAGTGGTGGACGGATCCAATTCTTAGTCCCAGATCTTCAACCTCTTTGCCGACAGTGTTTGGAAGATCAAGCCAATTCATGGTGATTGCTCATTTGGTCCGCAATCGATGGACCTTACATTCCATGCTAGACCAAGCAGTTCAAGCAGCCGGATTGTGCAATATCCGATGTCAATCTGCCACCAATGTTGCGAGAATCTAGCTGAGTGGGGCTTTGCATGATGGGTGTTGTGCCACCCTTCGCCAAAGGTAAGTGTCGCAAGCATGGAGTTGTTGCGACTGTTATCACCGGTATCAAAATCATGCCGGCCAAACTTGTGGCCGATCGAGTTGACTGCCCAAATGAGATGGTTGACGACCGCCAGGCGAATAAAGCCGCCCCACAGTACGCCTCCAACGAACCCTTTCCACGAAAACGTCAGCAATGCGCCGATAAGCCCGGGCAGAAGCAACCCTAAAACAACCCAAAGCGGGTAAAGACGGCCGATCTTTCTCAATGTGGCATCTTTGAGAAGGTCGGGTGCGTATTGCTTTGGCGATGGTATCTCGTGCTGAAGGGCCCAAGCGAAGTGGCCATGGCAGAACGCGCGTACTCTATCAAACATTGAATCGCTGTCAACGGTTGGAGAATGAGGGTCACCTTCGTGGTCACTGTGCATGTGGTGCGCCCGATGGATCGCAACCCAGTAGGTAACGGGCCCCTGTCCCGCCATTGCTCCCGCGATTGCCAACGCGGCACGCACGCTACTTGTTGTTTCAAATGACCGATGCGTAAAAAGCCGGTGGTATCCGACCGATATGCCAAAGTCGCCGGTCAAGATCCACATGAAAAGTAGCAGCGGGATTTCACAGACTCCTGTCCAGTACCAGGGCAATAGAGCAATCGCAATAACCGCACCAATCGTCGAGCATCCATGTATCGCAAGGAAATGCAGCAGTTGCTCTTTGGCGAATGCAGGTAGCGATCGCCGGACGTCATGGGACTCGAACTTCGGGCGCGATGTCGGCAAGAGTGCGGTCGCTCCGCTTGTGATTATGTGGCGCATCGGTGCCGACCGAGATGCAACCGCGTCTCGTCTTGGACTAATGTCGGATTGTGATTCAACTGTCAGTCGCATCTTCCCCGTCGCATTTGGAAGGCGCCGCATTTCCGAAAACATTTCCAGGCTGCAGACAAGGAGTGCGACGCTCGAATCGTGTGCCGAAAACCGTTATTGCAGTCGCAGCAATACTCTTTTCGCTTATCAGACCCAGCAGCCATCTGTAGCTCAGCTTCGCCTATATCGTTCTCGAACTCTGTAAGCTGTTCGGGACTCAGTCGAAACACAAGCTCTATCTTCCCATCTTCGCAATCGCGCCCTATGCATTCCGGGATGTCATGTTCCATGTTGTGATTCCTTGACAGTAAGCAGTACAAATATGTTGATTCACGGTAACACGTCATAATGCAACACGTAATCGGCACCGTCTTGATTGAACGTCGTCTCGGCGCCTTGGGTAGCCGCTGCTCGGATAACGGCGGTACCCAGGTGATCGTGATCGTCGTATAGCGGGAAGTCCGGTCTATCGAGATCCCAAAGCTGAATCTTCGCGCGGCTGCGAAACGGCATCGAAATGTCCAACGTCCACGTATCACCGTTATTCATGTTTCGGCGGAAACTGTAGTACCGGTCATCGCACCAGACGCGCAGCTCGCACTCGTCCGCGCCCGCATTGTCTTCGGTTTCGTTGCATTGCAGGTCCTTTAGATGAAGCTTTGGCATTCAAATCTCCTTGTTCAATTGAGACGCGGAAATGTCCAATAGTTCGCGGAGCTCGTGCCTCAGTTCTTTCGCGTTTGGTTCTGCGGCAGGTGCCGCCAGGCCACGATCGCTGCGGCATACAAAAGTAGTTGTCCCAATTCCGCGATGAGGACAAGTGAACACGTCGTGAATGCCACGTATTTGCTTGCCTCAATGCGAGAGTAAATGTCGGCGTAGAGTGGTGGATTGGGGAGCAGAAAGAAGCCGGCAGGTGCGATCAGGTTGATGAGCGTCAAGTACAAGCCGGCATGGATGGCCCAGCGGTGGCCTCGCGTCGTGAACCAACCAACGAGCGCCATGGGCAGATGGATCACAAACACAAAGACACAAAGTTCGGCCGCGATCCTGCTCAGGGCGACAAGTGGCAAATCGATCACAAGATTGGCGCCAAGCGATACAACGCTGAGCCACACGATCAGTAGCAACTGCACACACATCATGTACCAACCCGCGTCGCGAATGCGTTGCGGGCGGGTGCACCAATATTTGATTCTCGAAACCCAACCGGCTTCGCGCGCTTGAATCGGCGCCCCGTCGACGCACGAGCGGAGATCGGCCGCCAATGCACCGGCCGACGCGTAGCGGGCCACCGGATCTTTCTCGAGGCACTTCACGCTGACTCTTTCCAAGTCCCTCGGCGCCGCGGGAACTAATCGCCGCAGTGGCGCCGGAGGTTGATCGCGCAGGCGGTCAAGTATCTGAATGTACGAATCCCCTTCGATCGGAAGCCGCCCCGTCACCAGCTCGTACAGCAGGCAGCCCAGCGAATAGACGTCCGCCGCGGCCGGCGGCGCCCCCCGATTCGATTCGAGTTGTTCCGGGGCCATGTAGAGTGGCGTACCCAGGAGCAAGCTGGAGCGAGTCTCCGCGGCAGTAAGCTGCGAAATCTTTGCCAGACCGAAGTCGGTGAGCTTCGGTTGGTAGTCGATGAGTCGGCCGTCGAGCCCGGCTTGCTGATCGATCGGCATCAGGAGCACGTTGCTGGGTTTCAGGTCGCGATGGTAGACGCCGTGGTTGTGTGCGTACTCGACCGCGTCGGCCAGCTTGGCGACGAACGCCGCGGCGTCGCTCCAGGAAACGCGCTCGTGTTCACCGGCCAACCACTCGCCGAGGTCGGGGCCGGGGCAAAACGCCGATGCGATATAGGGTGTGGGGCCAGTGAGCTCGGCTTCATAGACGGTGATGATGCCCGGATGGTCGAGCATGGCGGCAGCGGCGGCCTCGGCCTCGAACCGGCCGCGCTTCTCGACGTCGGCCAGCACTTGCGCCCGAGGGACTTTGAGCGCTACATGGCGATTGAGTTGCGTGTCAATCGCCAGATAGACGACGCCGAACGCGCCTTGTCCGCGAATCTGCTCGAGTCTGTAGCGGCCAAAGTTCAACCCCCGCACGTCATCGCCGGAGACAATCGCGACGTCCGACGAGGTCCAAAATCGCTCCAGCCGCTCGACGACCTCGTCGACCGACGGGAGCGCCGATGCGGCCGCCGACGTTTCAGCTCCGGGCTTGGATTCGTGTTCCATCATTAGTCGCCAGCAGTTTGCGGAGCGTCTTGATCGCCCGAGAGCAGAGTTTTCGCGCCGCCACTTCCGATATGTCCAATGTCGACGCGATCTGCCGATAGTCGAGTCCGTCGTGATAGCGGAGCTCCACAATTTTGCGCTGGCTGGAGGAAAGCTGAGCCAAGGCCCGTTCCAGCGCTGCATCGGCTTCCTGTCGACGCAGGGCCAAGCTGGGCGGCTGGCACGGTCCGGGAATCTCAGTCGCTCCGCAATCCGCATCCAGGCGTAGTTCCCGAGTGTGGGACCGCCGCTGGGCATCGCGGAAATGTCGTGCGGCGTCGATAACATTGTGGTGGACAATCGTCGTAAGCCAGGCTCGAACCTCTGCTTCAGTGCAGCCGTTGAAAACCGGAAATCTCGCAAACGCCTCCATCAGGCTCTTTTGCGCGATATCCGACGCACCCACTTTCGGTGCAAGATCAACCGACAACCGGTTGCCGGCAATCATCACGCAATAGCTATCGAGTCGTTGGAAGACTTCCCCCACGGCACCATTGGCACCGGATCGAGCGGCTTCGAGGAGGCTTGGCCAATTGAGTTGCTCCCACGTTGGCGGCGGGTCAGTCTTCATAGATCAAAGCGTTGGTGACTTCGAGTTGTGACGGGGGGGCCAAAGAATTTGCAGGATTTTTGGCGGTCGTACCCAAGAAAACCGAGACTTCTTGCTGAGGAAGTATAATGAAATTTCCCGGCGGAAAGTAGCACTTTGTCGTTCGGCACTAGAACATGGCGCGTTCGCGCCGGCTGGCTGCCGCCGAAAACTGGCCGCCGCGGGGGTCTTCCCTGGGCGGGTATAATGACCGGCGAGGAACCATGAACGCGCTTGATCCCTTGGTCTGGTCGATTCTGTTGATGCTCGTCGGTTGCGTCGTGCTGGTGCTCGAGGTGTTTATTCCCTCGGGCGGCCTGCTCGCGGTGCTTTCGGCGGCGGCCTTTATCGCGTCGATCGTGATCGCCTTTCAGCGCGGGCCGGTGACGGGGTTCACGTTCGTGATGACGACGGTCGTGGCGGTGCCGCTGGTGCTGGCGCTGGCGTTTCACTACTGGCCGAAGACAAAAATCGGCAAGGCGTTTCTGGGTGAGCTGCCGCGGGACGAAGACGTGTTGCCCGACGATCCGCATCGCGAACTTTTGGGTCGGGTGGGCGTCGCGCGGTCGAAGATGCTGCCGAGCGGGGCGGTCGAAATCGACGGCCAAATGGTCGACGCCTTGAGCCAGGGCCAGGCGATCGAGCCGGGCCAGAACGTGGTCGTGACGGAGGTGCGGGCGAATCGCGTGGTCGTCCGGCCCGCGAAAGAGAACGAGCGCCCAGGCCGGTCAATTTCCACCGCCGATCTGCTCAACCGGCCGATCGAAGAATTGGGGATCGAGTCGCTGGAGGATCCCCTGGCATAATGGCCGCTGGCGTAGTTCCGGCGCGGCAAGATGCCGCGACAATGTATGACCGAACCGATTCTCGAAACGTCGCGCCTGTCGCTCCGCGAAATGACGTGGGACGACTTGGATTTCTTGACGGTGCTGCTCGCCGACGAGCGGGTAATGCGGCATTATCCGAAGAGTTGCACGCGCGAAGAAGCCAAGGCCTGGCTGGGCCGCGTGATCGAACGCTATGCGAAGCATGGACACGCGTTCTGGCTGGTGTCGCTGCGAGAGACGGGCGAACCGATCGGTCAGGTGGGCCTCTTGCTGCAGCACGTCGATGGCGTCGACGAGCCCGAAATCGGCTACATGATTCACGCGCCCCATTGGCGGCAGGGTTACGCGCTCGAAGCGGCCTCGGCGGTCCGCGACTATGCATTTGCCGCGCTCGACAAGCCGCGCGTGATTTCGCTGATCCGGCCGGTAAACATTCCTTCGCAGCGGGTGGCGCTGCGGGTCGGCATGAAACCGGAGAGACTCACCCGCTGGCACGACGCGGATCATCTGGTATTCTCGCTGACGCGTACCACCGTATCGCCTGAGAATACAGCGTAGCTTGAAAACACAGCGTAGCTTGAAAAGCGGCTTCCGAACGATTACAACGGATGCAAGCACAAGGCCGGCTTGCACTTATGCCGTACGTCAGGCTTTCCAGCCTGACACCTGACCGAATTCGTCAGGCTCGCAAAGCCTAATTTACCGAGGTGGACGTCATGCAGTCGATGCTCTCTGCTTTTCCGCTTGCCGCCGGTCTGTTCAGCGGCGGCACCGCGATGCTCATCGCCGCCGTGATTGTCGTGATCGTGGGCTTGGCGCTGTTTGCGATCATCGCCCGCTACTTTCGGCTCTGGATTCAATCGGTGACGACCGGCGCCGGCATCGGCATCATCGATCTGGTGCGAATGACGTTGCGGAAAGTCAATCCGACCGTAATCACGCGCAGCAAGATCATGGCCGTGCAGGCGGGGTTGTATGAGAGCGAAGGGATCACGACCAAGGCGCTCGAGGCCCACTACCTGGCGGGCGGCAACGTGCCGCTGGTGATCCGCTCGATGATCATTGCCCGCAAGGCAAAAATCATCGAGCTGAGTTTCAAGCGGGCGACGGCGATCGACTTGGCGGGGCGGAATATTCTGGAAGCCGTGCAGACGAGCGTCTATCCGCGCGTGATCGACTGCCCGGCGAAAAACAACAATCGGGCAACGCTCGACGCCGTGGCGAAAAACGGCATTCAACTCAAAGTCAAAGCGCGGGTCACGGTCCGCGCCAATCTCGACCAGCTCATCGGCGGGGCGACCGAGGAAACGATCATCGCCCGCGTGGGCGAAGGCATCGTGAGCGCGATCGGCTCGGCCGAGACGCACGCCCTGGTGCTCGAGAATCCGGACCGCATCTCGAAGGCGGTGCTGGCCCGCAAGCTCGATTCGCAGACGGCCTTCGAGATCGTGTCGATCGACATCGCCGACGTCGACGTGGGCGACAACATCGGCGCCCGCTTGCAGGCCGATCAGGCGGAGGCCGACATGCGCGTGGCCCGGGCCCAAGCGGAAGGCCGCCGCGCGATGGCCGTTTCGCAGGAGCAGGAAAATTTCGCCAAGATCGAAGAGAACCGGGCGAAGCTGGTCGCCGCCGAAGCCGAAGTGCCCACGGCGATGGCCGAGGCGTTTCACAGCGGCCGGCTGGGCATCCTCGACTACTACAAGCTGCAAAACGTGCAAGCCGACACCAACATGCGCGGCGCGATCGCCACGGCCAGCGGGCCGGGACGGAAATAAACAAGCCAATTAACCACAGAGGACACAGAAGACACAAAGAGCACGGAGGAAAAAAGGCAAGGCAATTGCAAATTGCAAAATGATCATTGCAAATTGCAAATTGGAAGGTTTTCAATTTTGCATTTTTCAATTTGCATTTTGCAATTTCTTCTCCGTGCCCTCTGTGCCTCTGTGGTGAGTCCCCTTTGACCTGGATTGCAGAATGAGTTCGTCGTTTCCAATTCTACTCGCGGCTGGTTGGAACGAGATCCTCAGCGTTCTCGGCGCGCTGGTCGTTTTCGTATTCTGGTTGATTGGCCAGATCAACGACGCGAAGAAGAAGCAACAGGCACAGGTTGTGCGGCCGCAGCCGGAGATGCCGCCGCAACCAGCCGGACAGGCGGCCGCCGCGGGCGAAGTGCCGCCGGCCGACCCGTTGCGTACGCAGATCGACGAGTTCCTGCGGCGGGCTGCGCAACAAAAGCTGCCGCAACCCGCCGCGCCCGCTCCGCCGCGGAAGCCGCCCGGGCGCGACGAAGTCGTCGTGCTGCTCGACGAGTCGGTGGCCGCGCCGTCAAGGAAGCCGCTGGCGGACAGAATGCGTTTGCAGGGCGAAGCGGCCTCAGCTTCGCGCACAAGACCAAGTCCGCCGCCCAAGCCGCCACGCGAGCCGAAGCCACGTTCGCCACAACGAGTCGCACCGCAGCGGCCGAAGACGGTGGCGGAGCACGTTGCCGAGAATGTGGGTGCCGCTACGCAAGAGTTTCGCAAGGAAGTTTCCAATTTGGGCGAGCGAGTGAAGCAGGCGGACGAGCAGTTCGACGTCCAATTGCAAAAAAAATTCGATCACACGTTGGGCAGTCTGGCGCCCCGACAAACGAGCCGCGCGAGCGACCAGCCGGCAACGCCCGAGACGGCGACCCCCGCCGCCCAAATCGCCGCCCTGTTGTCCAGCCCAGGCGGCGTGCAACAGGCAGTCATGTTGAACGAAATCCTCAACCGGCCGACGGACCGTTGGTAAACTTACGCAAACAGATTGGCGCGCAAAGACGCCAAGGAGCAAAGACCGCCAAGAAGCAGATGAATTTTGCGGCGACTGCTTTTTCCGATACAACTCATGATTCTCCCCCTTTGCGACTTTGCGCGCAAAATAGTTAAGGGATCGATTACCATGCCGCTTTACGAATATCTGTGCCAGGAATGCGACTCTCAGGCCGAGTTGCTGGTGCAAGGGTCCCAGCAGCCGGAATGTCCGCAGTGCGGTAGCGCCAAACTGACGAAACTGCTCTCGGTGGTGGCCGCTCCGGGACGCGAGGCTTCGGCCGGGAGCATGCCCGCGGGGCCGGGTGGCTCGTGTGGCTCGGGCTGCGGCTGCCACCCGCACTGATCGGATTGTGCGGCCTGGCGCGGTCGGTGTGGGAGGGCAAGGCTCCCGCCGAGCCAAAGCGGCACCGGCAAGGCTCGGCAGGAGCCTGGCCCTCCCAGTTCCGTTCGCCGTCCTCCCAGTTCCATTCGGCCGAAAATTGACACTTTTCCGGCCCTCTGCTTATACTGAATGTGTCGTCTTGAGGAACTATCTCCTGGCGTTCCAATCGGTTGCGGCACGAGAGTTTGCCGCCAGCCGAGCGGACACCCGGAGCATCGCGGCATGGAGTGCCTCTCGCACCGCCGCTCTCTCGTGGATTATTTGGGCGCACGGCCCGTGCGCCGCCGTCGGAACTGGGTTGTAGTCGGATACAAGGAATTGCACCATGAATTTGCTGGGCAAAATCTTCGTCGTGCTGATCACCGTGATGAGCTTGGTGTTCATGACGCTGGCCCTGGCCGTCTATGCGACGCACAAGAATTGGAAGGGAATCTCCGACGGGCTGAATACGCAACTGACGCAGGCCCGGGCGGAGCTCGACTTGAAGGTCACCGACTACAACCGGCTCGAAAGCCAACTCAAGGGCGAAGTCGAATCGGCCCAACAGCAGGTTCGCAAGCTCGAGTCGGAGCGGGTCGCGCTCGTCGATCGCAACGCCGGCGTGCAGGCCGAGCTCGACCAACTCAAGGCGGAACGCGGCGAAGCGACGGCCGCCGTCGCCGCCACACAGCAAAACAACCAGCGGCTGGCCGACGAAGTGTCCGGCCTCCGCGCCGACATCCGCACGAACGAGCAGGCCCGCGACCAGGCCTTTGCCACGACACTTAAAGCCACCGAAGATTTGCATCAAACCAAGGGCCAACTCGACACCACGATCGAGCGCAATCGTCAACTCACGAGCCAGGTGTCCGGCATGACGAGCGTGATGGATGCCAACGGCCTCGACCCGAACACGCCGCCCGACGCCGTGGTGCCGACCGTCGACGGCTTGGTGAGCCAGGTCCGCCAAGCGGCCGGGGCCCAACTGGTCGAGGTCACAATCGGCGCCGACGACGGCCTCAAGCAAGGGAACACCGTCGAAGTCTATCGCGGCGGCCGCTACCTCGGCCGCGTCGAGATCATCAAGACCTCGCCCGATCGCGCGGTCGGCCGCGTCGACCGCCGCTTCCAGCAAGGACAGATTCAGGAGGGTGACCGTGTCGCAACCCGACTCAAGATCAACTAGGCCGACCGGCATCCTGGTTCGCAAACCGACCACGTCGATCTACACCGTGCTGCTCGGAGTGGCGCTGGCGGCGCTAATGATCGGCTGCCTGTTCTTGCTCTTGGAGATTCAGCAGTACGATTGGCTGTGGAATCGACCCTGGTCGCAGCAGCCTTAAGTACGTTAGGCTTTTAGCCTGACAACAATCCGAAGGACGTCAGGCCCGAAAAGCCCGACCTACGGCATAACACAGTCCGCGCTCTCACATAGCACGCCACTACGGCCATCACCGCCCTCCTGCCTTCTTGAGCATTATGGCCCAACCAGACTTCACCATGCCGCCAGTCGGCGGCGCGCCGCGTAAGCCCAAGACGTCGATCTACACGCTCCTCTTGTTGATCGCGCTGGTGGCCCTACTCACCGGCTGCCTCTTCCTCTGGCTGGAGATCAAACGCTTCGGCGGCTTCGGCACAGTCCGCGGGACGGTCCAGGCCGTGACGGCCCCAGCGGACACGCAGTTCGTCCAGCACCCGACCGCGATTCGGTTCGTCGGCTAGTCTTCGCCGTGTGCCACTGCTCGCGGCCAGCGAAAATGGTCAGCACCACTGCCGGCGCTATGTGAGCCAAGCGGTCGGTTGCACCGATTTGGCGAGCAGTGCTTTGCGACTTCCCCCGACCGTTTCGCCGTGCGTCACTGGCTTGCCAGTGTTTTTTTTACCTTCAGCTTGCGGCCGATTGCCGAATTTCCGATTGCCGAATTCAACTTGTCCAATGGATTAAGTCTTCTCCCTGGGCGCTGGTCACAGTCGCGAGAGGGTAACATCTTTTGCTAATGTCAATCCATTCGACGCATCGGTCGATGCGACCGACGCTTATAGAACTACACCCAGCGGCTGGTTGATTCCAAATGACGTGTCGAAGCTTGGAATGGCATGAGCTGGTTACACTTTCCAGAACTTATCGACCGATCTCACCGCCAGCTGCTGTGATGCTTTGAATTCAGCCACCGCATTTGAGAAGTCGATTATGTCGCTAAAGTAGCCAGTCTCCCAATCTCGAAAAGCACTACCAATGATCTGGCCATCCGTGTGATAGCTATTCGATGGATTAACATATGCTTTCATTGTGGCCTCGCGCATATTCGTCCAGCTGAAGAGCTGCTTAAATCGATACGCATCTGCGGGATCCAGATATCCTGATTCGTTAATTGCCGTGAGGACATCGTCGGGAATATCAATCGGATTGCCTGCATGGGCGATCACCCGCGTGATTTGGTCCCTCTTGAAGAGGTCGTAGGTAGGCTTCACTGGCCTTATGTCGGAGAACCAGACACCGAATCCCTCGTTTTCCTGAAGACCCAGGCTTTTTATCGCGATGTAACCGCCGTTCGTCGTCAAGCCATTGACTCCGTAGTGCGCGGGAGAGCCTAGATCGTAAATTACCGCCACCGATTTCGGAACGTTTTTTCGGATGCTCGTGACCGTCTTCGTGAGGGCCGTCGTGTCCGGTGTCTTGACGTCGAGCCAAAGCGCAGCAAAGGACGGATATTCCGCGTGAGTCAGCAACTGATGGAGCTTCTGAAGCCACGCATCCAGCGATGGATGCGTGCCATCCCATACGTCTGGCGAGTCGTGCTGCACATACCAGGTTCCCCGGGACGAGTCATACCCGAGGTCAATCTCGATCCCCGTGCCCTGCGCCTTAAGGACGGACTCGATCGTGTTGGTCAGGAGGACGCGATGCGCGAAGCCATATTGCCAATTCTTCACGACTTCAACATTCTTGAGCGTGAAAGTAGGCGAGACAAAATCGTCGCTATCGCTTCTATCCCACCTGAGATACATGCCCTCGTTGATGGGAAAAGCTTTTAGCATTTTTCCTTTGCATTTCCATTGCTCCGAAGCGCACGAGAGCTTCAGTCCACTTGCATCGCAGGGAATTGGACCATTTCCTCCCTTCAGGCAGTATTGATTCGCATTCGCCGTCCCTATCTTACTTTTATAAACGAGACCAAAATACCCTTCGTAGCCGTTGAAACCTTCCCGGGTCTTGTCGTCAGTGACGTAACGGTCGAATGTCGTGTTGTAGAGATAGAATCCGTCCCCGTAATTGATGACGTCACCGTTGCACTTTCCCGGAGGTGGATCCAGTCGAAACTCAAATGCTGACGCCACAGGAAGTTCGTCAGTAATATTGCCAACGACGACGTAAAAAGGGTCCTTGTTATAGATTCCCAGTTTCGGCGCGGGGTCACCAAACTGCAACCTGTCAGCGGTCAGCACAACAGTATCTCCGTAGATTAACGGCTGGGTCTTCATTTGTGTCTCCTTTCAGTTGCTCTGAACCATAACGGTGTATTTTACCGGCGGCAATCACTGAGAGGGAATGTCTGGTGCGGACAGCGGCAAGAACGAGCGCGCTTCGGTGCGACCAACCGACGCGATTCCGAATGTGAAGTGAAGTTTGACGCTCGGCGGAAACTTGGCCGAGATGGGCGTAGATTGAGAACGCTGGCTAGCCCACGGACGTCAGCCGTCAAGCACCTGCTTGGCGCCAAGTCCTTGCAGCCAAAGCACTTCCGCCTTCGGGATGCACGGGGCCACACCCAGCATCGTCGGAACGCCCGCAGTGTGGCTGACAGTGGCAAATTGAAACTCTCTTCTCCCTGAACTCCAACGTCTCACCACTTGCCCACATCTCCGCGACCCCGGCGTCCTCGGCGTGAAAAAATCTCCGACCTGGCCAAAAATAACGCTTGAAATCGGCCACCCCCTCGGATATAGTGTACGCATGGATATATCTATGCCATGCCGCGTTGGAGCATACCCTGAACCCTGAACCCTGAACCCTGAACCCTGAACCCTGAACCCTTGCTCGTGCGAGAGACCTTCCCAACCAATCAGTGGCACATGACCGATCAAAATGGGACCTATATTCGGCGCGTTTTGCCGCATGCGATTCGCGCGCCGCTCTGGAAAAAGCGAGGAGTTTTGCGGAGCGACGGTGCAAAACGAATGAATTGTGATCCCTCCTCGCGTGTTTCGAGGTTTCGATCAAAATTCCAAATCGTTCCGCAGCAACCAGTTACAGCGATCGCCGCGAAAGGAGCAAAATCAAAATTCAATAATCCTCGAGCGCCAGAGCAATTGTGATTCCCACAGTTCAAAACTAGCAGATCAATATTGTCGGCGGGCAATCGTTGGTCAGAGGTCAGAATCTCCGACCTTTGCGCCTTTGCGCCTTTGCGCCTTTGCGAGAGGCCTGATTTGATAGCACCGCAGGGTGCTCCAAAACGAGTCCGATGTTCCAAAATGACGGCCCATTTTGCAACCAGGGAAATGAAAATGCCCCGGCAATTCAAGCGGCTTCCGTCGTCGCCGTGCTGCAAAATACATCCATTTTGGAGCAGTTTAATGGGAGTCGAATTCCCCCGCCGCGAACCAGCCGCGGCCCGGACCTTGGAGAACTTGGCGTCCTTGGCGGTTCAATTTGTTAGGCGCTCTCAATGGATTGGGCGACTACTCCGCCGCCGAACCCGCCGCTGCTTGCCGGGCGCCGAGTTCGCGATCGAGATCCAAGAGCGCGGCCGGGTCGTGGTTCACCAGCTTGAATTTGTGCACGATTTCGCTGGCCGTTTTTTCTTCCTCGACCTGCTCCTGGATGAACCATTCGAGCTCGACGAGCGCGGCGAATTGCTTCTCGTTGAACGCCAGCTCCCACAGCCCGTTGATCTGCTGCGTAACCGACTGCTCCTGGGCGAGCGCCTTTTCGAACACTTGAGAGACCGACGTGAACTCGACCGGCGGCTCCGCGATCGGCGTCAAGACGACGCGGCATTGCCGATCGATCAAGAAGGTGTAGAGCCGCATCGCGTGGGCGTATTCCTCCCCGCTCTGCATCTTCATCCAACTGGCGCAGCCGCGGAACTGCTCGTGTTCCAGGTAGGCCGACATCGAGAGATAGCTGTACGACGAATACAGCTCGTTGTTGATCTGTTCGTTGACCGCTTTTTGCATGGCTGGACTGAGCATGGCACTTCTCGCAATTTAACCGTTGAGAGATTAGTAGTTGAGAGACGGGAATCGGAAATCGACCGTGAGACCTACGGAATTATAGGTCGGCGATCGGAGAGGCGGCAGGATGCAAAAAAAGAAAAAAGGACCCGCGACCGGAGTTGGTCACGAGTCCCATTCTCAATATAGGTCGAGGGCGGAGGGTGGGGTGTCGCGGGGCCCAAGATGTTTAGCACGTTTTTTTGGTCTACAAACAAGTCCCAGGGCTAAGGACCCTATAACTTGGGTGCCCAGGATTT
>JANNTD010000333.1:0-2391 GCA_031403315.1 Planctomycetota bacterium | reverse complement strand
CCAAGACACGGTCGCCGTCGACGGCATGACGGTCGATGCCTTCGGCGGAGAACTGCGCGAGGGTCGCGTCTACGGCCGAGGCGCGTGCGACAACAAAGGGCCGATGGCAGCGATGATCGCGGCCTTATCGCGCGTTGATGCCAGGCCAGCGGAAGGAAACCGTCCCACGATTGTCATTGCTTTCCCGGTGAATGAGGAGTGCGGTTTCACGGGTGCTCAAGCTTTGTGCCACTTGTGGCGACCCGACCGGCAGTCGGACGCACACGTTACGTGCAGCACGATTTCGGCTGCCGAAATGTTTCCCCGCCCGCCGGATTTGGCGATCGTCGCCGAACCGACCGACCTCAACGTTGTCGTCGCGCATCAAGGCATGGTCCGCTGGCGGTGCCATGCGACCGGCCGGGCCGCCCATTCTTCGCGGCCCGACGAGGGTGTCAACGCAATCTATGCGATGAGTCGCGTCGCCGCGGCGGTCGAAGCCTATCAGAAGCAACTTGCCGCCGGACCGGAGCATCCACTCTGCGGCTCTCCGGCGGTGTGCGTCACCACGATCGAAGGTGGCGTCGGCATCAACACGGTGCCCGACCGGGCGACGATCGGCATCGACCGCCGCATCGGCCCCGGCGAAAATCCCGGGGCCGCGTTCGCCGACCTGGTGCGATACATTGCCCAGCACGCGAGCCTCGGCGTCGCCCGGCTCGATCACGATCAGCCCTTCATGAAAAGCAGCGGCCTCGCGGACGCCAACAATCGGCCGCTTGCGGAGCGGCTCGCGCGGCTCGCGCGGCTCGTGCGCGACGCAGGCCGGAAGAGCGAATTGGTCGGTGCGCCTTATGGCACCGACGCCGCCGCGATCGGCGCGAGTGGTGTGCCGACGGTCGTATTCGGACCCGGCTCGGTCCGCCAGGCCCACACGGCCGACGAGTTCATCGCCGTAAAGGAGCTTGAGCTAGGCGCCGAAATCTTGCATCACATCGCCTGCTGCGGATTGCGATAGACTTTGAGATTCTGGCTCTAGACTCTCAACCCTCGACTCTCCACTTTTCAAATACGAAACCGCGGTGCTTGGCCCTGCCAGGCACCGCGGTTCGCGAGGCTTCGTCTCGATGTGCCGCGCGTCGACGAGTGTCCCCCGGACGAAGACGCACAAGTTCGGTTGCCCGAAATACCACCCGGCCGGTGGCAAAGCGACGGACATCTGCTCGAAGTGGCGGCTTCGCGAGGCGATGCGGCCTGCTTCAGCAGAATCCGCCGGCTTCAAAACACGTCGAGAGCGAAGTGAGCTCCTTTGTGAAACTTTCTCGGGCTCGGGTACTCGTTGTGCCAATGGCGGTTGTAGACCGGGATCCGCATCTCGGGCGGATAACGATAGTACAAGCTGTCGGCGCTGCGGTAGTACTCGTTCCCCCAAAAGTTCTGTGGGTAATAGACGTACGGATAGTGATAGAAACGCTCCCAATCCTGAGTGCCATAGGTGCTTCCCCAAGACCGGCCATAGGCCTGTTGAGCTTGGGCCTCGTTGGCAGACAGCAGGGCCGTGAGCACGGCGGCCAGGAAAAGTGCGAGGCAAAACCGACGGGTCATCGAATCTCTCCCCTCAGAACTCAAGCGCCAGCGGCAAAAAAGCCAGTCGCGGGCGGGGCAACACGGGCCGACGGACTAGCGCCGTCGGTGTCCGTAGTAGCATCGACCCGTGTTACAACCCGGAATGAGAGAAAATCCGGCAGAACCGCTACGACCAGACGCAAAATTGGGCGCTAGCGTGGTAAACCTTGCGGGTTGGAAAGGCCGTAGGATGGACAATCCTGTCCGTCTGCTGTCCGCATTCGAGATGTCTGTGACGGACAAGATTGTCCATCCTACCTCGAGCGTCTCACTCCGGCACTTTGCCGTCGACCAGTTCCCGTTCCCACTGGTCCATCAACGGCCAGTCGATCGCGCAGGTGCCGAAGTCGGCCATGTGCAGGTACGATTCGAGCCGGGCGATCGTCCGGTCGATTAGCCGGTCGTCCTTGCGGAAGATCGGACCGTGGCTAGGCAAGAGCCATTGGACGTCGCTGGCGCGGATCCGCTGCAGCGACTTGATGAAGTCGGGGATGCTGCTGCCGTGGTGGGCGTCGATCGCGCCGACGCAGCCGTCGCGGAACAGATTGTCGCCGGAGAAGAGGAGATTGCCCATCCGGAACGAGAGCTGGCCGTTGGTGTGCCCCGGCGTGTGCCAGACTTCGAGTTCGAGATTGCCGATGCGAATCCGGTCGCCATCTTCGACCAGCACCTCCGCCTTCACGGGTGGCATGTCGAGGTGCAGATTTTGGGCCGCGATCTCGGCATAGGTGATCAGCTTGTCGCCTTCCTCGAGCGGTTTGGCGGCGAACGGATGGCAGGTGACTT
>JANNTD010000332.1:0-6285 GCA_031403315.1 Planctomycetota bacterium | reverse complement strand
CGGCGGTCAGTGGCGCTCGAGCGACGCTCGAAGCGGGACTTCGCTCGTGCGTTTGCAAGGAGCGGGCCGCGACAATTGCCACCAGCACCGCGGCCAGCAGCAGCGGCAGCCGCCAAGCTCCGCTGGCGCGCGAAGGGTTGTCGGCCGCAACGGCGGTTGGTTCGTCGTTTTCTGAATCGTTCATGGCAATGTCAACATATCAGGCGCCCAGCGCGGGGCAAACCCCGTGACCCGGGGCGTCCCGGCCCCCGTTCGATTTGCCACGTGTTTTGGGATGACATCTGCGGCGATCCTACGGTATCCTGACCAACATGGCGGCAACCACGACACTATCGCTGTCGTTTCCCAATCCGGACATTGCACTGCTGACGCTCGACGACCCCGATTCGAGCGCCAATGTCCTTTCGCGTCATGTGCTCGAAGCCCTCGCGCAGCATCTCGACGAACTCGACAAGCGGACGGATCTGGCCGGGCTGGTGATCGCCTCGGCGAAGCCCGGCATGTTCATTGCCGGTGCCGATCTCAAGGAATTCGTCGTCTGGCTCGACGCACCGAAAGCGGAGGTCTGCGGCTACTCGCGCCAGGGGCAACAACTCTTTGGTCGGCTGGCGACGGCGAAGTACGTCACCGTGACCGCCATTGACGGCATGTGTGTCGGCGGTGGGGCGGAATTAGCGATGTGGTGCGATCGCCGCGTCTTTTCCAACAACGAGAAAACCGCCTTTGGATTTCCCGAAGTGAAGCTGGGCCTGTTCCCCGGCTGGGGTGGCACGGCCCGCACGCCGCGGATGGTCGGACTCTCGAACGCGGTGGAACTGGTGACCAGCGGTGAGAACATCGACGCCCGAGCCGCCGCTTCGATGGGACTCGCCAACGACGTGGTGGCGATCGGCGGCGACCGCGATCTGCTCGTCGCCGCTGCGATTCGTATGATCCGCATGGAGCAGAAGTCCGGCGACTTCCGCCGCGACCGCGAGCGCTGGGCTCAGCCGATCGCGATCAGTGACACCGAGCTCGGCTTCCTCGGCGCGACCGCGAGCGCCTACATCCAGCAGCAAACCAAGGGCCACTACCCTGCCCCGCTCGCGGCACTCGAGGTGATGCTCGGTGCGGCCGGCAGCGATCTCCAAGCGGCCTGCCAGATGGAGGCCGAGGAATTCGCCAAGCTCTTCGGTTCGCCGATCAATCGGGCGCTCTTGAACGTGTTCTTTCTCACCGACCGCAACAAGAAAGATCCGGGCGTGGCCAAGGGCGTCGAACCGCACAAGATTGCCTCGGCCGGCGTCGTCGGCGCCGGCGTGATGGGCCAGGGAATTGCCGCCGCCAACGTTAAGCGTGGCATCCCGGTCGCTATCATGGATTCAAGCCGAGAAGCCCTCGCTCGTGGCGTGCAGGGCGTACTCAGCGAGGTTGCCTACAACAAGCAATTGAAAGGCCCTGACGTCAATCGGGCCGTCGAACTCGCGCCCTTGGTGAATGGCACGCTCTCCGACGTCGAGCTCTGTCACTCCGACCTTATCGTCGAAGCGATCATCGAAAAGCGCGAAGCCAAGCAGCAGCTTTTCGCCCGACTCGAGCCATTGATGCGCGACGACGCGATTCTCTGCTCCAACACCTCGACCATTCCCATCACGCAGCTTGCAGACGGCCTCGCACACCCCGATCGCTTCTGCGGCCTCCACTTTTTCAATCCCGTTCGCCAGATGCCGCTGGTGGAGGTGATTCGCGGCCGCGAGACGAGTGACGCCACGATCGCCACCGCGGTCGCCCACGCCAAGTCGCTCGGCAAGTCGCCGATCGTGATGAACGACGGCCCCGGCTTTCTCGTGAACCGGTTGCTGCTGCCCTACATGAATGAAGCGGCGCTCATGCTTTCAGAAGGAGCCAGCATTGGGGAAATTGAACGGGCGGCGAAAGATTTTGGCATGCCGATGGGACCGATCACGCTCTACGACGTGGTCGGACTCGACGTGGCGGTCCACGCCGGCCGCACGATGCTCGAAGCGTTTCCCGACCGCGTCGTGCCGGCCGAAGTTTTGCAGCGGCTCTTTGATCGTGACCGGATCGGTCAAAAGGTGGGCCGAGGGTTCTTCGACTACGGCCCCGCGAAAGGCGGCAAGCCGCCGCGCGGCACCGACAGCGACGAGGTCGCCCAGCTCATCGATGAATGTCGCACCAGTGACGTGCGAAAGTTCAAACCGGAAGAAATCACCGACCGACTGTTCCTGCCGATGCTGCTCGAAGCGACGCGCGTGCTCGAAGATTGCTTGGTGCGCGACGCCCGCGACGTCGATCTCGCGCTCATCTTCGGCATCGGGTTTCCACCCTTCAAAGGCGGCCTATTCTTCTGGGCCGACCAAGTTGGCGCCGACAAAATCCTCGAAAAACTCAAGCCTTACGCCGCACTCGGCAAACGCTTCGAACCAACCAAGCTGCTGACGAAAGTCGCCCACTCCAACTCCCGCTTCTACGATTAGGAATAACCACAGAGACACAGAAGACACGGAGAAGAAATTCCATGACTTCTGACTTCTCCGTGCCCTCTGTGTCTCTGTGGTGAATTCTTCCGAATTGAAACATGAAAACTGCCGTTATCATTGATTGCTGTCGCACGCCGATTGGCCGGTCGCATGCGGAGAAGGGCGTCTTTCGCGATGTCCGTTCCGATGACCTCGCCGTGGCGGTGGTGCGCGCGCTCGTCGAGCGGACGGGCATCGATCCGGCCGTGATCGAAGACGTGGTGCTCGGCAACACGCAACAACAGGGCGAACAGGGACTCAACGTGGCCCGGGCGGTGGGCTTGATGGCCGGCATCACGGTCGAAGCGGGTGGGGCGACGGTGAACCGGCTTTGCGGCAGTAGTTTACAGGCGCTCGCCCAGGCATCGCACTCGATCCTCGCCGGGGCGGAAGACGTGCAGATCGTCGGCGGCCTCGAGCACATGCACCACATCCCGATGGACGCCGGCGTGGATTTGAATCCCAAACTCTTCGTTCGCACTAGTAAGGGCGCGCTGATGATGGGAATCACGGCCGAGTTCCTCGCCCAGACGCAGGGCATCAGCCGCGAGGAACAGGACCAGTTCGCGCTGGCGAGCCACCAAAAGGCGAGCCTCGCTTACAGCAAGGGCGAGTTCGCGGCCGAGTTAATCCCCGTCTGGGGCCGCGACGAGGCGGGCAATCGCTTCCTCGTCGACCGCGACCAATGTGTCCGCGCCGACGCCAGTCTTGCCGCGCTCGCCGCTCTCAAGCCCGCGTTCATGCCCGGCCTGGGCACCGTCACTGCCGGCAACAGCTCGCCGCTCAACGACGGTGCGGCCGCGATGCTCATCATGAGCGAAGACAGTGCAAAATCACTCGGCCTCAAACCGCTGGCCAAAGTCCGCGCGACCGCCGTCGCCGGCGTCGATCCTTCGGTGATGGGCACCGGCCCCGTCCCCGCCACGCAAAAAGCCCTCCAGCGAGCCGGCCTGCAGCTTTCCGACGTCGACCTCATCGAGCTCAACGAAGCCTTCGCTTCACAAGCCTTGGCCTGCATCCGCATGCTCGAAATGGACGAAGCGAAGGTAAACGTCCGCGGCGGCGCTATCGCCATCGGCCACCCGCTTGGTGCTTCCGGCGCCCGGATCGCCACCACTCTCCTCCACGCCATGCACGACCGCGACGCCACGCTCGGCCTCGCCACAATGTGCATCGGCGTGGGCCAAGGAATTGCGGTGATTTTCGAGCGGCTGGGGTAGGCAAGTTCGATCGGGGGCCGTCACCCGGATTGACGCCGTCCTCGTCCGGGAATAAAGTGGCAGTTGAGACGCGACTCATTGACAGCGCGATTCGCGCCCGGCCGCGGTCGACGGTTGGACCTCTTTCGCTGCCGCGATTGTTCGCACTTTTCTGGCATGTGGAGGGTAGTTGCGATGCAGCTCACAAAGTCACTCCTGGGCGCGGTAATTGGCGGCGCGATCGGCGTTGCGGTGTTGGTCGGGGCGTATTTTCTCTTTGGCACCGAGCACACCGGACTCGCGATTCTGGTTGCGTTCTTGGTGGGCTTCGGCGTGCGCGCGATGGTGGCCACCAAAGGACATACGAGCTATGTGCGCGGCGCCATAACTGCCTTGATCGCCATCGCCGCGTTCGTGGGCGGAAAATTCATCGTGGCCGAAATCGCCACGCGTAGCATTGTCGCCAACGCCGAACAACCGATGCGCGTTGCCGCACAGACCGACCAGCGCGCCGCCAACGACTCGGCCGAGGCGACGAGCGAATCGGACGAAGCGGCCGCGCAAGAGGAGGTCGAAGTCCGTCGCCAAGTCGAGCGGTCGCCCGCCGGCGGCGCGCTTCGGCGGACCCCGCGTGTGAATACGTCGTTCTCGACATGGGACTTCATTTGGCTGAGCGTCGCGGCTCTGATCGCTTACGAACTTGGCCGCGGCAGCGGGAGCACACCGCCGGTTGCCTCGACGACAGACGCTCCATCGTCACCCGCCGCGCCTGCGTGATTTGCGATCGCGGTGGCCATTCTCAGTCGTTAGCCGGGCGTCGCGATCCCCGCAAGCTGCCATGCCTTGATCGCTTCGATCGGATGGATCAGCATGATCACGTTGAGCGTGAGATTGTCGCGGGCGAGCCAAAGCATCCCCAGCTCGAATACGACGAACAGGGCGACGGATACCCGCCACGAGAATCGCGACGCGATCGCGAATCCAACCGCTGCGGCCAGCACGTCGCCTAGCGCGTTGAGTATGCTGTCACCGGTGTAGTCGAATGCGGCAGTATCCTGTCGATAGCGCTCGATCACCCACGGCGAGTTTTCGAGCAGCTCCCAGCCGATCTCGAGCGCGATCGCCGCGACCATCCGCCAAGGCAAAGTTACTCGATCTGCCAGTGGTCGGAGCAGCCAGAAGAAGATAATTCCGTGCAGCACGTGCGAGAATGAGTACGGATCGAGAAAATTCTGCGACGTGCTGCTCGTCCACGCCGCGCTCCAAACCGCGAGGCCGCTCGTACACCACGCCGGCCGACCTTCGACGTAAAGCAGCACGCCAAAGGCGGTCGTGAGTGCAAATGCAACGAGCGCTGTGCGACGAGTGAACAGTGGTTGTGGCGCCTCAAGCATTGGCAGCACTACCCATTTCAAGTACCGACCGCAAAAACCGACCGGTGTAGCTCTCGTCGCAGCCGGCCACATCCTCCGGTGTCCCCACCACCACGATTCGTCCCCCCGCCGCGCCGCCTTCCGGACCGAGATCAATTACCCAGTCGGCGGTCTTGATTACATCGAGATTGTGTTCGATCACAAGCATCGAATTGCCCGCGTCCACAAGGCGGTTGAGCACGCCCAAGAGGCGGCGGATGTCGTCGCTGTGCAATCCAGTCGTTGGCTCGTCGAGAATGAACATCGTGTGGCCCGCGACGGGGCGGCCGAGTTCCGTGGCCAACTTGATTCGCTGCGCCTCGCCGCCGGAAAGCGTTGTCGAAGGCTGGCCGAGCGTGAGGTAGCCCAGGCCAACGTCGGCGAGCGTCGCCACGAGCCGGCGAATGGATTCGTGGTTTGCGAAAAACTCGACGGCTTCGTCGACGCTCATCGCCAGTATGTCAGCGATCGACTTGCCTCGGTAACGGACCGCGAGCGTCTGCCGATTGAACCGTGCGCCATGGCAGATGGGGCACGGCACTTCGAGGTCCGGCAGGAAGTTCATGGCGATCCGCCGCACGCCCTGCCCTTCACACTCCTCGCAGCGGCCGCCCTTGGTGTTAAAACTGAATCGGCCGATGCCATAGCCCCGCTGCCGAGCCTGCTTGGTGCCGGCGAAGACCGTTCGAATGTCGTCCCACACGCCGGTGTAGGTCGCGGCATTCGACCGCGGGGTGCGGCCGATCGGCGATTGATCGACTTCGACCAACCTATCGAGTTGTGAGACGCCGCGCAAACTTTGGTGCGGCGCTGGCCGGGCTTCGGCGCCGTTGAGCTTGCGCGCGAGCGCCCGGGCCAGCGTTTCGACGACGAGCGAGCTCTTACCGGAGCCGCTCACGCCGGTGACGCAGACCATCAGCCCGAGCGGAATCTCCACGTCGACATTCTGCAAATTGTGCGACGTCGCCCCGGTGAGTTGGAGTGTGCGAGTTTTGGCCGGCTTGCGTCGCTCGGCCGGCAGCGGAATCGAATGCCGGCCGGACAGATAGCCGCCCGTAAGTGATGATTCAAGGCCAGCCACATCAGCCGGTGTTCCGTGCGCAACAACCATCCCGCCGCGGCTCCCCGCGCCGGGACCCATGTCGATGAGATAGT
>JANNTD010000331.1:0-1469 GCA_031403315.1 Planctomycetota bacterium | reverse complement strand
GAAACGGCTGATGTGGCGTTCCTGGTCGCATCCACTCCGGTCCCGGGCGGCGCGTCATCGTTGCCGCCAAGGTTTGATATGAGGAACGCGAGAAGCACCGTGCCGAGGATGACGCCGACCGCCACGATCGCGACGACCATCGACCGGGTTTGCGCGGCAGGATCGGTCTTTATCCTTCGTGCAGGGCTCGGAACCCCGATATCGACGCCGATAGTTGGTTCCCACCCTGGATCCTTTTGTTCGGGTCGCAGTCTAGGGCTTGCGACGCCAGGCCTTCCGAGAGGAGTGGGTTTCGCTGTGGAAACGGGTTTCCCCGGCGCCGGCGCCTGTCGGCTCGCGGGACGCGCCGGAGCTGGCTCACGTACGGGCTGAGGAGCGGCACGCCAGGTCGGCCGGGCCGGCGATTGCGGGCTAACCGGTGCTTCGCGGCTCGCCCGGGCTGGAGGGGTAGTGGCCTCTGCTGCCCTTTGGTACTCGGGATCTTCCTCGCGTGGGAAGAGGGCCAGTGCCTCGGCGGGATCCAGGCCGAGGTACTGAGAATATGACCGCAGAAAGCCACGGGCATAGACAGGCGCCGGTATGACCTCGAACTGCTCGGCTTCGAGCGCCTGGAGGTACCGGCGGGAAATACGTGTGTCGCGTTCTGCGTCTTCGAGCGTTAGCCCGCGCGCTTCACGCGAGCGGGTCAGCAAGCTCCCCAGTTCACCCATGTCTCAGTCCTTAAGGGTACCCGCGAACGTAACAGACCGGCGAACTAGGTGGTAGAAGCCAGCGATGATGGTGGCATCAGGCGTCATTCGCCCTGCAACAGAGCGGTAATGGGTTCCACCGAAAGGTCCGCGCTCGGAACATGCACGCGGCCCGTATCGCGCAGCTCTTCCAGCGAACGCCGGAAGTCGCTGAAGTGTCGCAGCATGAGGCCAAGGTGAATGTAGATCGCGAAACCCATGGCATTGGCTTCGTCCGGTGTCACCAACCACGTATTCAGGAGTTGCGGGACACCGAAGAGATCATTGGCCGCACGGTCCACCAGTTCCCGAGTTTTGAGGCCGTCCATGAACACCATATCGGCACCGGCATCCCGATACTGGCGCGACCTCGATACGGCGTCGTCCCATCCGTTCGGCTGAAGCGCGTCTGTACGAGCGATTATTACAAGGTCCGGGTTCTTGCGCGCCACGACGGCTGCCCTCACTTTGAGCACCATCTCCTCGGCCGGTATCACTCGTTTCCCTTCAAGGAAGCCGCATCGCTTCGGCCAATCCTGGTCTTCGATGTGCATGGCAGCGACGCCTGCGCGCTCATACGTGGCGACAGTTCGCGCGATATTCGTTTCGTTCCCATAGCCGGTATCTGCATCCGCGATCACCGGAACGGATACGGCCGCAGCGATGCGGTTGGCGTTTTGAGACATCTCGCCCAGCCCAATCAATCCCATATCGGGCAGGCCGTAAGAGGCGGCTGTTCCG
>JANNTD010000330.1:0-5158 GCA_031403315.1 Planctomycetota bacterium | reverse complement strand
CGCTCGTTGTCGGAATTGGGCTGTTCCTGAATGATTTGTCGCCGCAGCTCAACACGTTTTGGCGATCCAGGCCGATCGATCCCGACTTGTGGTTTTGGACAAAGGCAGTAACCGGAATCGGCGTCGTGGTCATCGCACTTTCGTTGCCGCTCGCGAGCGGCGGCGTGTTGTTGTATGGACATCCAGACTTTCGCAATGCGTCCATATTTGCGTTACTGGTGCCCTTGTGGATCTATACTGCCGCGGTGTTGATGACGTGCCTGGTGCGCCAGGCGATTTACGCTGCAATTCTGAGTTTGTCGGCGATGTACGCGAGCGCGATGTTGCTATTCGGGATCATCCGGGGTGCTCGGTTGGCGACGGGCCAAATCAGTTGGCAGGAGATGGGGGAGCTGACGACTGCCGAGTGGGCGGCGGCGATGATCGTGTCGGCAATTGTGTTCACGATTCTCGCCTGGTTGGCGGTGAAGAACGACTGGGGGCGAAAGAGTCGGTATTGAACGCCGGTGTATCAATCGGCCGGTTCGTTAGCGTCTTCTCCGCTCACCAGCGGGACGAAACCGAAGCTGCCGAGGTTGTCGCCGTGCCATTGGTCGCCGTGGCGGCTGAAGCGGAACATCTGTTGGTGACCGTGCCGACCGATGGGGATCACCAGCCGGCCGCCGTCGGCGAGCTGGTCCTGGTAGGCGGTCGGTAGATACTCGGCGCCGGCGGTGCAGATGATTGCGTCGAACGGGGCCGCGCGCACCAGGCCGAGTGAGCCGTCGTCGAGATGGACTCGGACGTTGTCGTAACCGAGTCGGGCCAAGCGTTCCGCCGCAGCTTGATAGAGTGGCTCGATCCGCTCGACCGTATGCACTGCTTGCACCAACTCTGCCAGCACGGCTGCGCCGTAGCCCGAGCCGGTGCCGACCTCGAGCACCGTGTCGTTGCCCTTGAGCCGCGCCTCTTGGCACATGTAGGCGACCGTGAACGGCTGCGAGATGGTTTGCTCCCGACCGATCGGCAGGGCCGTGTCGTCATACGCCTTTTGCCGCAGCGACTCTGGCACGAAGGCCTCACGCGGGACCCGTTCCATGGCTTCGAGCACGCGCGGGTCGGTGATCCCGCGCCGCACGAGCTGCTCGGTCACCATCTTGTGCCGCAGCAGGTCGAAGTTCATGACGGCCTCGACGCATTCATTGCTCGCGGTTATCCAAACCCTTGATCAGTCCGCTAATCATTTTGGCAATGACTTCGAGACGGTCTTTCAGTTCTGTGGCGGCAAGCTCTTGAATCAAGCCGCGGCGGCGAGCGATTTCGAGAAGCGGCACACATTCTTGCGCCGAGCCTCGCGCAATGTAGAAAAAGTTGCGCCGATCGGGCTTTGTGAATCGGCCGTTGCCCTCGGCTAGGTTAGCGGCGATTGACAGTGCGGCGCGATTCAACTGATCGACAAGGAAGCGATATCGCGCGGGAAACTCCGCGGTCAGCACGACGACATCGTCGGCAAAGTCCACGGACTTTTGGTACACGTCGAGATTCTCGAACATGAAACCCACAGGACTGCCTCGCAAACAGAATGAACAGTGGAGCAGGAGAACAGGAGACCGCAGGTGAGCAGACTGTTCGCGGCTTTGCGTCCGATCTTTTCGCTCACCTGCTCACCTATTCCCCTGCTCACCTGCTCTATTGCGGCCTGAAGCCGCAATCGGGGCGAAAGGATTCGAACCTTCGACCTCTTGGTCCCAAACCAAGCGCTCTGCCAGACTGAGCTACGCCCCGCGACACATGACGTGCAATTGAGTAGTCCATCCTAGTCGCAATCGAGCGTTCGGGCAACGACGGTACGTCGGGCTTTCCAGCCTGACATTCACCGCTGTTTGTCAGCCTGGAAAGGCTAACGTACCTCAGGCGGTGGCGCGGGCGCGGGGATCGTCGAAGCCACCGTGGATGATGGCCGCTCGTTCGAGCGCCGCGTCGAGATGGGGCTGCATGTTTTGCCGGCCGACGAGCTTCACGAGTTTTGAGCGGCCGATCATTTCCGCCGGCTGCGATTGCGCACCGCAAACAATCAGCGGCCGCCGCGACTCTTTGAGGCGCAATGCCAGAGTTTCAAACGCGTGAATTCCGGTACCGTCGACGGCCGTCATCTGTGTCAATTTCAAGACGACGATTTCTTGGAACTTGGACACGTCAGCGGAGGCATGTTCAAGTTTGTCGGTTGCCCCAAACAGAAACGGGCCGCGGATCCGGACCACCGAAACGTAGGCCGGAATGTATTTGTCGGTGAGCACATAGGCGCCGCCGCCGTCTTGCAAATCGTCGTCGGTGATCGATGCCACCGTGGTCGTCTCCGAGACGCGGTGGATGTACAAGAGCGCAGCCAGCACCATGCCGACCTCGACCGCTACCGTGAGATCGGCGAACACGGTGAGCAAGAACGTCGCGGCCCACACCAGTCGGTCGGCGGCCGATAACCGGAGGATCGACGGAATCGCGTGCCACTCACCCATGCGATAGGCGACGACCATTAAGATCGCGGCTAGCGTCGGCAGCGGAATGTATTTGGCGAGCGGAGCGGCCGCGACCACGATCACCAGGAGTGTCAGCGAATGCACGATTCCCGAGATGGGCGACGTCGCACCAGAACGGATATTGGTCGCCGTGCGGGCAATCGCGCCAGTGGCGGGGATGCCGCCGAAAAAGGGCACTGCGAGGTTTGCCAGGCCCTGGGCGACGAGCTCGGCGTCGGGCTTGTGCCGGTCGCCGCTCATGTTGTCGGCCACCACCGCCGAGAGCAGACTCTCGATCGCCGCCAGCATCGCTACCGTGAACGCGGAGGGCAACAACGGGAGAATCAGGTCAGCGCGAAATTCGGGGAGCGACATCGCCGGCAGCCCGGTCGGAATGCCGCCGAATTTCGTGCCAATCGTGCCCACCGCGACGCCGACAAGCGAGCAAACGAGCGTTGTCAGGAAGAGAGCGATGATCGTGCCCGGCAATTTTTTCGTCACGCGCGGCCATAGCAAGATGATGGCCACCGTCGCTACGGAGACGATGATCGCCGGCATACTGAACGTCGCCGCGCTACGCCCCAATGCGATCATCCGCGGCGCGAACTCGCTCGGCACCTCGTGGACCGCCAGGCCGAAAAAATCCTTGATCTGCGTTGACGCGATCAGCACCGCGATGCCGTTGGTGAAGCCGATCGTGACCGGTCGCGGAATGTATCGCACCGCCGAGCCGAGCCTGGTGAGGCCCATCAACAGCAGCATCGCGCCGGCCATCGCGGTACACATCAACAGGCCGGAGACGCCAAACTCGGCGACGATGCCGGCCACGATCACGACGAATGCACCGGTGGGGCCCGCGATCTGGCAGCGCGATCCGCCGAGCGCGGAGACGATGAATCCCGCAATAATCGCGGTGTAGATGCCGGCTTCCGGCCTCACGCCTGACGAAATGGCAAACGCCATTGCCAGTGGCAGCGCCACCAGCCCCACGGTCACGCCGGCGATAAGATCCGCGACGAATCGCTGCCGTGTGTAACCGGCGAGCGACTCCATTAGCTTGGGAGTCAAGCGATGATTGGGCGGGGCGTTCATGGAGGGAACAGCTTCCGACCGGCGCGTGACCGACTCAGCCGACTTGCTGCATCGGCATGCTACCCGAGTTCAAGAGCTGCCGCAACCGCGCGAATTCGTCGTGGTTCTTGAAGTGGATTGTGATCTTGCCACGACCCTTGGCGGTCTGATTCAAGTCGACCTTGGTGCCGAGGGCCGTGCGGAGCTCTTGTTCGAGCGAAGCGACTTGCTCGCTACGTGGTTTGCCGACCGGGCGGGAATTGCCCTCTTCGTCGACGATTCGCAGGCCATCATCATCCATCGAATGGATGCGGTCCTGCACCGCTTGTTCGGTGGCTCGGACCGACCAACCTTCCATGTCGATGCGGGCGGCGAAGCGGATTTGTTCCTGTTCGTCGCCCAGCGGCAAGAGTGCCCGGGCGTGGCCCTGCGAGATTTCGCCTTGCTGAACCATCCGCTTTACATCCGGCGGCAGTTCCAACAGCCGAATCAGATTCGCCACGGTCGAGCGATCGACGTTGACACGGACGGCCACATCCTCCTGCGTGCAATGGTACTGATCGATGTAGCGCTGGAAAGACTCCGCTTTCTCGATCGCATTGAGGTCTTTGCGCTGGACATTTTCGACGATGGCGAGCTCGGCCATCTGGCGATCGTCGACATCGCGAATCTGCACCGGCACCTGGTGCCAGTCGGCGGCCTGGGCCGCGCGGAGCCGACGCTCACCGGCGATGAGTTGGTAACCCTCGCCGACGCGACGCACCACCAGCGGCTGCAAGATGCCGTGCGTGCGGATGCTGTCCGCAAGATCGGCGATCTCAGCTTCCTCGAAGGTCTGCCGCGGCTGATAGGGGTTGGCAACGATCGACGTGCAGTCGAGCCAGAGTTGGCCGTGCTCGTCGCGGGTCGAGTTCGTGTCGAGCAAAGTTTCGACGGGCGTTTCGACCTCAGCAGCCGGGGCGGCCTCCGGCTCATCCCACGAGCGGCCCAACAAGGCTTCCAAACCACGTCCCAAACGTCGCTCTCTCGACACGGCCAATCCTCCCTGATTGCGCGAGCCTTGGTGCCATCTCCGACGCGCGATCTCCTCAGCATCCATGCCAGGGATCGCGCTCGTGGCGAAACCGTCGCTGCTAGCAAGCGAACGGAATGCGGCGCTCCACGGAGCGCCGCGGAAGTGTCATCGGCAATTCGCCGCCCGGTCGTGCTGTTCAAAACCGGCGGCCATGCGAAACTGCCAGGCGACCGTGCTGGCAGGTTCCGCGGGTCGGCCGTCGCAATTCAAACGTCCAGCCGTTCCACGTGAAACATTCGGCAGACTGGCCGCAGGCGGCAGGTTTCACGTGAAACATCCAGAACTCGGCAACATCGCCAGTCGGGCCATTCTCCGCGAACGTTCCACGTGAAACATTTCGCCGCGGCTGTGCAGCCGCTCTGTTTCACGTGAAACGCGTAGAGCGTGCGCCATGCACGATTAGACCTTCCGACGCAATCGTTTCACGTGAAACGCTGGAAGGCATCACGTTGTGAAAAACTGCGAGCCGGGTCGTCCTCGACCCCGGGATTTCGCGTTAACTCGGGGTCGAGGACGA
>JANNTD010000329.1:0-5085 GCA_031403315.1 Planctomycetota bacterium | reverse complement strand
CTTCTCGTCACGTTCGCGGGTGAGGCGGGCGACGATTTCTGGTACCGGGACGGAGCCGAGGTCTCCGCCGCCGCGGACGCGGAGGGCGGCCGCGTGGGCTTCGGCTTCGCGGTCTCCGACGACGAGCATGTAGGGCACCTTCTTCATCTGGGCGTCGCGGATCTTGGCGTTCATGCGTTCGCCACGAGCATCGACTTCGACCCGGAGCTTTGCCGCTTTGAGTTGCTTTGCGACTTCCTCGGCGTATTCGATGTGGCGGTCGGCGATGGGGATGACGACGGCCTGCAGGGGCGAGAGCCAGAGCGGGAAGGCGCCTTCGTATTCCTCTATAAGGAGCGCGACCATTCGTTCCATCGTCGAGATCACTCCGCGGTGGACGATGATCGGGCGGTGGCGGGCGCCATCTTCGCCGATGAATTCGAGCTTGAACTGCTCCGGCAGGTGGAAGTCGACCTGGACGGTGACGAGTGTTTCGTCCTTGCCCTGGGCGGTCTGGAACTGGACGTCGATCTTTGGGCCGTAGAACGCGGCTTCGTCTTTTGCTTCGTGAAAGTCCAATTCGGTTCGCTTGAGGACGCGGCGAAGGATGTCCTCGCCCATTTCCCACATGGCCGGGTTGTCGACGTACTTTTCCTTGTTTTCGCGGTCGCCAAGGGAGAGACGGTAGGTGTAGTTCTTGAGGCCGAGGAAGCTGTAGACGTACTCCATCAGGCGGAGGACGCCTTCGACTTCGCGTTCAACCATGGCCTGGTCGGCGCAGAAGATGTGGGCGTCGTTCAGCGTCATGATGCGGACGCGACTCATGCCTGAGACCTGGCCGCTCTTTTCCCAGCGGTGCATGTTGGCGAGCTCGGCGATGCGGATCGGGAGTTCGCGGTAGGAGTGGAGTTCTGATTCGAAGACCATGATGTGATGGGGGCAGTTCATCGGGCGGAGGCAGTATTCCTCGCCGTCGCGCTCCATCACGGGATACATCGCGTCCTGGTAGTGATCCCAGTGGCCGGAGCGCACATAGAGTTCGCGCTTTGCGACGACCGGGGTGATGACGTGCTGATAGCCCATTTCGATCTCGAGGTCTTCGATCCAGCGGGAGAGCTCGCGGCGGATGGTGGCGCCGTTGGGTAGCCAGATGACGTGGCCGGGTCCGATCTCCTCCATCAGGTCGAAGATCTTGAGTTCCTTGCCGATGCGCCGGTGGTCGCGGCGGCGAGCTTCTTCGATCTGATTTTCGTATTCGGCCAACTCTTCGGAGGTTTCGAAGAGGGCGCCGTAGACGCGCTGGAGCTGGGGGTTCTTCTCGCTACCGCGCCAGTAGGCGCCAGCGATGCTCATCAGCTTGAAGACGCCGATCTGGCTGGTGTTGCCGACGTGGCCTCCCCGGCAGAGGTCGGTGAACTCGGCGTGCGTGCATTGGGTGACGTTGCCTTCTTCGAGGTCGGCGAGGAGGTCCAGCTTGAACGGCTGCTTCGCCCAGCGTTCCTGCGCCTCGGCTTTGCTCAGGCTCGACATGACGAAGCGGTGCTTGCCCTTCATGGACTTACGCATGCGGTCATCGAGCCACTGGAGGTCGTCTTCGTTGAGCGAACGTGGGAGGCGGAAGTCGTAGTAAAAGCCGGTATCGATGGGCGGCCCGATGCCCAGTTCGGCATCGGGAAACAGCTCGACCATCGCTTCGGCGAGGACGTGGGCAGCGGAGTGGCGCATTCGATTGAGGCGCTCTTCCCTGGGGAGGGACTTGAAGTCTTCTTTGGGTGGTGCTTCGGGTTCAGACACGGGAACAACTCCTGTAAACGAGGGAGGGGAACGGTGAGTGGGAGGCGGCCGTGAGCCGCGCGGGAGTGGCCCTCACCCCCTGCCCCCTCTCCCGACGCTGCGGGCGAGGGGGAGCCCACACCGCGCCCTTCGCGCGGAAGCAATCCAAAATCCGAAATCTAGAATCCAGAATCATCTTGTTGGGCCTTCCCGGACGGCATGCGAATCGTCGTGCCGTTGGGACGAGCGACGGTGCTCGTGGTTCCACCCAACTTTGTCCTTCCGTGGGAAGGACCTTAGTTTGGCCGTTAACGGGGCCAACCGGGCTTCCTTATCGGCCTTCGCGGTGAAGGTTCGCTTCGGAGCCGGCTCGCGGGTGGTTTTCGCCTGCCTGGGTGCGCGCTTTCAGCCAATGGCGCGTCTCTCTGGGTGGGGCGGCTGGCTACTCGTCCCGGTCGGAGCCTGGTTCTTCCGGGGGGTGCCCGGCGAACTTGAGTTGATACGAGTGTAGCACGGGTCTGGAGCACATTGGCAGCAGCGAAGCGGCTGGGGTATTCTGGCAGTTCCGCAGTGGGGCGGTTAGCTCAGTTGGTTAGAGCGCGTCGTTGACATCGACGAGGTCACTGGTTCGAATCCAGTATCGCCCACCATTTAGATAGCTGAGTAGTCGCGCAAGCGGATTCTTCTAATAGCGCAGCGTACGGCCCCCGCCGTGGCATGAATCGCATCTCCAGCCAGGACCGGCCGATGAAGTACCTCATGGTCTACGAGACAACCGACGTTAGCCCGGATCTGCTTCGCACCATCTTTCCGGCCCACCGCGCGCGCATCGACGAATTTGCTGCCCGCGGGGACATCGTTGCGTCAGGTCCCATCGTAGACGCCGATGGACGGCCTTCGGGCCTCGCCTATGGCGTCTTCCACACGAGAGAAGCCGCTGAGGAGTTCGCGAGAGGCGACCCATTCGTCACGAGTGGCGCGGTAGCGAAGTGGCGAGTGGACAATTGGAACGAGGTCCTGCTGCCGCCACCTGCCTGAGAGGCGCACCCTATTTGGTATGGAAAGCCGGCGGGCTTGCCCACGGGCGCGGGCTCGACGCCCCGGTTGCTGACACTACGTTGAGTCCTGGTACGGTGCCGGTGGCTTCACGGCTCCGCGGTGCATGTCCCCTTAATCTTGATGTCGTAGTCCTTCGATGCCGTGAGTGAGATTGCCTTGATTTAGTCGCACGAGAACGTGCCCTTGAGTGTCGCCCCCGAGTTTTCAACGCTCAGTGTGCATTCCTCGCCCCACCCGCCGCCGACGAAAGCATTTCCGTCTGCGTCGATCGTTTCCTTCCGTTCCCTCGTGATTTCGACGTGCGCCTTTCCCTTGGTGTAATTCCCTGCCTTGACTTCCGGCCGCTTGTCGTCAAATTAGGTGCTCGACTTTTTCGTCGGCCAAGCATCCTTGCCCTGTTTGCGATAACGGCCGTGACGTTGTTCGCAGTGTCGTCTTCTACGGGCGACGACTCTCCGTAACACCGAGCCGTTGGGATGCGAAACCACTTTCCCTCGAGGTTCAGGCGCATCGTCGTGACCGGGGGGTGTAGGATTCGCGCCAGCGCAACTTCGGCGCGGGAGCGAGAGCATGCACCGGTGGAAATTCCCCGTTTTCGTTGGCCTGGTGCTGATAGTCGCGGCGATCGGGGGCGGGAGCAGTGGCACCGCGCACGCGGCAACGACGCGGGTCTGGACGGGGGCGGTCAGTCTGAACTGGAATACCGCGGGAAACTGGAATCCGGCGGGTGTGCCAGTGGATGGCGATTCGGTGGTCCTTGGCGCCGCGGCCGCCGGTAAGACGCTGAATAACAACCGCCCGGTCGGCCTCGCGCTGGAATCATTGACGATCGCGACGGGGACCACGGTCGTCGGTAACCGCCTGGGGATAGGGTCTGCGCTTGCGGTAACGGCGACGAACGTCGAGGTGAACCTCGATCTTCCCATTAGCCTCACCGACGATACCAACGCTACGCTCGCGACCGGCGTGCGCCTCTTCATGCGGGATCGGCTGAGTCCAATCGGCACGATCGCGCTTGAAACGAATGGCCACCGGCTGACGAAAATGGGCGGTGAAATCGAATTCAATGGAGACGTCACCGGTTCGGGCGAGTTAAGGAACGCCGGCGGCAATGAAGTACTGCTGATGGTGCCCGTGACACTTTCGGGTGTTATCTCGGCGACGGCTGGTACCCGGGTGTTGTTCACTTACTACCTCTTTCGGCCAACGCTCGTCTGCGGGAGCGCGGCGAATGCCGCGGTTGTGCTCATATCCGCGGAGCTGGCGATTGTCTGTGTGAGCAATATTCGTTCTATCTCAGGGACCGGAACGCTCCAAATGTTCAGCGAAAACTCGCGCCTTTTCATTGCGGGCTCTGGGACGGGCGCCGTGTTCAATGGGAACATCACGGGCGCCGCACCATCCACCATCATCTGCTGCTCAAACGGTGCACAGACGTTCAAAGGGACATCCTCGTACACGGGACTCATCGTCGTCACCGCTGGCGCACTCTCTCTTGAGGGCGCGACTTTCCCTGCTGCAGCTTCGTTCACGGTTCAAGGTGGCGGTGGGAGTCGGCCAGCGCTGGCCGGTTACGGCTCGTTTGGCGAAACCATCCTGACCAGCAGCGTGCTCTCGCTTGCTTCGCTCAACGGCAAGTTCGGATTCGCACGCTTTCCATCATTGCAGTTCGGGCCAGACGTCGGAGTTGAGTTTGAGATTAAGGGTCCGACGCCAGGTTTGGGATTCACGCAGATCCTGATGTCTGGCCAGATTGTGCTTGACAACGCCCTTCTCGATCTCGATTTCGGCCTCTATAAGCCACCGGTCGGCCAATCGCTGGTGCTTGTCTACGGTGCTACCGCTCTGCTGGATACGTTCCATAACGCTGCGGACGGGAAGAACCTGCCCGAGGGCGCCACCTTTAATGTCAAGGGGCCGCTTAGCGACTCTCCTGGTTCGACGGACATGAAGTTCAAAATCACGTACAAAGGTGGCGCCGGGCACGACGTGGTCATCACCCGGCTCGCGGACCCGGTAACGCCGGGGCCTGCCGCATTCAAGCGCTACCTACCGATGGTCGCGCGCGAGAACTAACCACGTGGGCGGGGGCGGTCAACGCTGATGTTGTTTCACCATGACGATCAGTTGGTGGCCACTCGACGCTCCGGCGGCCTGAGCAAGCATTCGTCGCATACCCGGGCAATTTCTCAGGGTGCGGCCACCGTTTAGACTTTCGGCGCAAAAAGCTTGCTGTTGGGGTTCAAATTTTCCTTTGACGGGATTGTTTGAGGG
>JANNTD010000328.1:0-2770 GCA_031403315.1 Planctomycetota bacterium | reverse complement strand
ACGACCGACGAGAGCACCTCCAGCGCGTCGGTCACAACCGCCGCCGCCGTCTCGTCGCAGGTCGTTTCAATCGTGAGAATGTTCATGCATCCACCAAGCGAGCCGGGTCGTCCTCGACCTCGGCCTTCGATAGCCGCACATGATGCACCCAAGCGGGCGGCACATTGGTGAGTACGCGATCACGGCGGATCTCGTGAGCCGCCAGAAACTCATCGAGCAACCGGCCGATACCGCGGAGCCGCTCCTTCTCCGCTTGCCGGCTTAGCGCGGCCTTCACTCGCCGCACCGCCACATACTCAAAAAAGCTCAGCGTCCCGCCGGGCGCGAGCAGCCGGCTCAACTTGCCAACCAATTGCTCAACAAACGCCACCGAAAAATTATTGAGCGGTAAGCCCGACACGATCACGTCGTACGGCCGATCCTCCGGCAGCTCCTCGACGCCCGCATGATGCAGCGTGATCCGTTCAGCGTAGGGTCGCAATGTGCCATCGCTCCGCAATCTCTCGCGCAGCCGGGCCACGAACTCATCGTTGCGCTCGACCAAATCGAGCCGATCACCCTCGCGCATCGCCCGCACGATGTGCCCGGTCACCGCCCCAGTGCCCGGCCCGACTTCAAGTATCCGCCGCCCCACTTTGGAACCCTCTCCCTCCGGGAGAGGGCAGGGTGAGGGTGCTTCACGTACATAGTGGGCCAACGCCTTCGACAGTGCCGAGCCACTCGGCAGCACCGCCCCCGTGCTCTCAAACGTGCGGCGAAACTCCCGCAAAAACACCCGGTAGTCGGCCCACTGCTGTCGCATCGGCCCATTCTACGGCAAACACTGGCCCCTCATAAAGCCGCCACCGCTGGTGGCGGAACGTTCGGCGGCAGACGTGTATAATTGGCCGTTCGACAACAGGCCCGACAGATACCGCCCAGATCGATCAATGGATGACACGAACGAGAATGCGGAACAGACGGGACCTCTGCCGGCGGAACCGCGACCGACCGGGCGGCCTCGCCGCCCGCGGATCTTGCTGCCGATCTTGCTCTTTGCCGCGACGTGCGTGAGCACCTACCTGGCGAACGGGTGGGCTTTTTCGTTGGCCATTATGACGACCTTGCTGTCCCACGAGTTGGGGCACTACCTGCAAGCCAGAAGGTACCGCGTGCCGGCCAGCCTGCCGTACTTTATCCCGATGCCAGCGTCGCCGATCGGCACCATGGGCGCGGTGATCGTCATGCAGCCGGGCATGGGCAACCGCCGCACGCTGTTCGACATCGGCGTGTCGGGGCCCGTGGCCGGCCTCGTGCCCGCGATGCTGTTCTCGATCATCGGCCTGCAGTGGTCGCACGTCGAACCAATCGCCACCAACCACGCTGGCCTCACTTTGGGTGAGCCCCTCTTATTCAAGCTCATGGCCTTTCTGACGTTCGGCCACCTGCCCGCCGGTTCCGACATCATCCTCCACCCCGTCGCCTTCGCCGGTTGGGTCGGCATCTTCATCACCGCGCTGAACATGATTCCGATCGGCCAGCTCGACGGCGGACACGTGCTGTACGCCCTGCTCTTGCGGCGAGCCCACGGCGTGGCCCAAGCGCTGCTCTTCGCCGCGATGCTCGCGGTCGTCGTGTGGGGCTACTGGGGTTGGTCGCTGATGATCTTTCTCTTGATGCTAATGGGCCCCATCCACCCGCCGACCTCGAACGACTACGTGCCACTCGGCATTGGCCGCACCATCTTGGGCTGGGCAGCGTTGCTATTCGTCCCGCTAGGCTTCACTCCGGTGCCCTTCTCCTTTGGGATGTAATTCGATTCTACGACGACAAATTCTCGCCGAATGAGTGCCTCCATGAGTGACCCATGTATCGTGGCGATGGGTGGTGGCGGGTTCAGCATGGAACCCGACAATCCACTGCTCGACGACTACGTGCTCTCCTTGGCCACCAGCCCGCAGCCGCGCGTTTGTTTCGTTCCGACGGCCAGCGGCGACGCCGATAGTTACATCGTCAAGTTCTACACTGCCTTCGGAAACGGCCGCTCGGTGCCGACCCACCTCTCACTCTTTCGACGCAGCGTCGACGATCTGCGGACCTTTATCCTCGCTCAGGACATCGTTTACGTCGGCGGCGGCAACACCGCCAACATGCTGGCCGCGTGGCGCGTTCACGGACTGGACGACGTGTTACGCGAAGCCTGGTCCCGCGGCGTGATTCTTTGCGGACTGAGCGCGGGGTCGGTCTGCTGGTACGAAGCCGGCGTCACCGATTCGTTCGGCCAACCACTCCAAGCCCTGCCAAACTGCCTCGGCTTTCTCCCCGGCAGCCATTGCCCACATTACGATGGCGAACCAGAGCGTCGGCCAACGTATCAACGTTTGGTCGCGCACGGTGCACTTTCGGCCGGCATCGCCGCCGACGACGGCGTCGCTCTCCGATACAAAGGCACCAAGCTGACGGAAATTGTTTCATCCAGGCTGAGAGCTCGTGCCTGGCACGTGACGGTGACGAATGGGCAGCTCGATGAAGAGGAACTGCTGCCTAGATATCTCGGCAGTAGCGGTTGAGCCGCCCGCAATCGTAGGAACGTCGCTGACTTCCGTTCTCAGCCGCGCAGCGTCGGCATCGCGTAGCCGGGCGGCGTAATCCTTAGGTTTAGCCAAGTTTTTTGTACATTGCCTGCGTCGATTTGTTCGAGGAAATCGATGATTGCAGTGCCGCAAGAGTTGTCCGATTAAATGCGAGGTCGCGAGTTGGAATCTCCATCACAATCGCAAGCACCGAAAAC
>JANNTD010000327.1:0-9283 GCA_031403315.1 Planctomycetota bacterium | reverse complement strand
GTGGCTGGGGTCGAGCGACAGCGAGCCCCCAGTTTGTTTACCAGCTGGGGGCTCGGCCGAACCTCGACCCCAGCCACCCACGGGCACCACGTCGAATCGCATCTTGCGGAGCGACTCGGTGAGCGATTTGTCGTCGAGCGGCAGTCCCAGCCAGCGCTTTGCTTCGGCGAGGTCGATCTCGGTGGAGCGCGGCTTCAAGTCGGGCGTCGTCCGCTTGGTGCCGTCCGCGTCGACGATCGTGACCGTCTCGATCTTGCCGCCGATTTCCGCGAGCGAGCACACGAGCGTGTCGAGCGACTTGGTGACTGCCGCCTGGCTAATGCCCGTCACGTCGATAAACACCCGCGTCGTGCCCTTTTTCAGTTTCGTTTCATCGCTATTGATGATCGGCGGCATCGACAGCACATGGTTTTTGCTATCGACGAGCACCGGATAACTCTTGTGGCTCGCAAGCAACGCGGCGTACGCAACACCCTTCGGGTGCGACTCGAGAATCTGCCGGCCCGTCATTTTCTTGCCCGGCATGCCGAGCGGCACGAACGGTTCTTCGTCGGGGTCCATCGTGCGATACGTGATGTCGCCGGAAATCGTCGCCAGGTCGTAGACGCCAATGGAAGCCAGCTTGCGGTCGCGGCCGACGCCCCAGTGCAGATTCTCCTGCAGCTTCATGATCGCGATGAGGCTCATTTCATCGATCGGCGGCAGCGTCATCACGGCGCAAGCAATAAAGGGGCGATAACTGTCCGGATTTGTGACCGACGGATCAACGGCCACGGAGACTGTTGAAGGTTTTGCTGCATACTTCGGCAGCCCGCTCTCAATGCCCAAGGTCCCGCGTAGCGCCCGCGCCAAACCGCCAACGTCGAACAGATCGGGCCGGTCGGCCAATAAATCGAGCCGCATCGCTTGTTGCTTGCCCGCCGGCTTGAACGCCGTTTCCGATTCGCAGCCACAGAAGTTGCAGGATTTCACGTCGTCCTGCCCCAGCGGATTCTCCACCAGCGAGCCACACTGCGGGCAGCGCGAGAGCCCGATCTCGACCACGTCCTCCACGTCGCAACCGATCTGCTCGAGCGATTCGCGGAGCGTCTCCGTCGGATACGGCTTGCCCAGCAGCCGGTTGAGCCACGCCAAATCAATACTCACAATCGGCATCGACGAACTCCGCTCATTTAGCCGCGTCGCTCGCGACGCGCGGTGGTGTTGCTCAACGACATAGCGGCACTCCTTCCAGCGCATCAAGGCTCGGCCGATAGAGCTCGCGGATGTCGTCGAGCCCGAACCGCAGCATCGCCAGCCGCTCGATGCCCAGGCCCCAAGCGAGCACCGGCTGCTTGCAACCCAGCGGCAGCGTCACCTCCGGCCGGAAGATGCCCGCCCCGCCCATCTCGAGCCATTTGCCGCGCGATTCCATGTAGACGACGACGTCGACGCTCGGCTCGGTGTACGGATAGAACGCCGGCTTGAACTTCACCCGGCCGAAGCCCATCTTCGAGTAGAACTCCTGCAGCGTCCCCATCAGCGACGCGAGGTTCGCCTCCTCGTCGATGATGATTCCGTCCACTTGGTGGAATACCGGCAGGTGCTTGAAGCTGATCGTCTCGTTGCGATAAGTCCAGCCGACGCAGAAAAACTTGCCCGGCGGATTCGGATTCTTCGCCAGTGCCCGAATCGTCGCCGCCGTGGTGTGCGTCCGCAGCACCACCTGCTTCGACCGCTCGGGGCTCCAGGTGTAACCCCAGCCCTCGCTCCCGGTCTCCCAGCCATCTTCGTGCGTCCGCCGCACCCGCTCGACAATCTCCGAAAAGGGGTCAGGACTCTTTTCGCACTGTACGCTGCTGGAAGTGCTTGCCGTCGGATCGAAAAGAGTCCTGACCCCTTTTTCGCCGGCGACAATTTTGGCGTCCGGCAGCGCCACCTCGGCCGGATAGCGCATGTAGAACGTATCCTGCATCTCGCGGGCCGGATGATCCTGCGGCTGAAACAGTGCATCAAAATTCCAAAACGCCGACTCCACCATCGGCGAAACCACCTCGGCAAACCCCATTTCGAGAAACGCCCGCCGCGTCTGCTCGATGATTTTGCGCAGCGGGTGGATCTTCGCGGGATAAACGTCGCGAGCAGAGAGCGTCACGTCGTATGGCCGCAACTTGATCTCGCGCCACGCGCCCGATTCGAGGTCTTCGGGTGTGAGGGTGTTGCGCTCTTTGACTACGCGAATTGTCCGAAGCGCGTCTAGTCCCTTTCCCATGAGTTCGACGGTTCTAAACGTTCGCTTTTTTATTTTGGCCAGCTCCGGTCGGCCATTGAGCAGCGACCGCAATCGGCCATGATCATTTTTGTTAGTCCGATCAAGGAACACGGAGTCAGTGTTGGCCGCAGAGATTAGCGCGATGTCCACATCGGACAATCCACGTTGAAGAGCATCCTGACCGCCTTTGCTCAATGAAACGTGGACTCCGTTGGAATCCTTCTCCTTCGTGATCCATCCCCGAGCACCGCCCCACTTAAATACTTCATTGACGGCAATATTTGCTGTTTTCGACCATTCGGCAAACTTTGCCATGGGCATTTGCCCGCCGGCATTATCCAGAACCATAACCGCGAGTTGTTCGGGTAATACGCCCTTGGCGACTAAATCCTTCGCGGTCTCACTAAACGTTATTTCCTCGCGATCACACTCTTTGAGCTCAAAGTATCCTCTTTGAGCCGCCTCCGTCGCTGCCGCCGAAACCTGCGCCTGGTCGATCCCAGTGAGTTTCACGACCTCGCCGAGCTCGATCGGCCCCTTTTCCTTCACCGTTTGCCAGACGGCGTAGGCGGCTTCGTTGAGCAGGATTTCGTCGGCCATGATGGGCGAGTCGCTGAAGTTGCCTGGATGTTCGCGCTTGGGCGCGAGAACGGCCCCGGAGGGGCCCGGTCGTGTAGCCAGGGGCGCGAGCCCCTGGACAACGTGGCCCCAATTTACCATCGAAGCCCCGCAGGGGCGACATCGTTCCGCGCTCAATGCCCGAATCGATGTCGCCCCGACGGGGCTTTGATAACGATGGGGCCACGTGAACGGGGGCTCGCGCCGTCCGGCTACACGATGCTGCCGCTCCGCGGCTGAGAACCACGTGGCCGCGTCTCTCCGAGACGCGATGCGACACATTTTCGAGTCTCGGAGAGACTCGACCACGTGGTCTTAAGCCAAAGCCGCCTTCGCCTTGGCGACAATTGCGTCAAAAGCGGCCGAATCGGCAATCGCGATCTCGGAGAGCGACTTGCGATCGAGCGTGATATTGGCCCGCAACAGGCCGTTGATGAACTCGCTGTACCGCATGCCGCGTTCGCGGACGGCCGCGTTGATGCGGATGATCCACAGCTTGCGGAACTCGCGCTTGCGGACGCGGCGATCGCGGAAGGCAAACGCCTCGGCCCGGACGACCGTCTCCTTGGTGCTGCGGTAGAGCCGGCCGCGGCCGCCGGTGTAGCCCTTCGCCTTCTGAAACAGGCGGTTCTTTTTGCGTCGACGTGCGACGCCAAGCGTAGTACGCATCGGAGGAACTTCCTAGGAAGTTTTGCGCGCCCAGGCCTCCGCTCGCGGTGTTTGCGAAGGGAAGTTACTCGTGCCCGGCGGGCTTGTTCAGGTTGTGCAATCACCGGGAGGGCGAGGCTCCTGCCGAGCTGTTTGCCTAGGCTCAGCAGGAGCTTCGCCCTCCCAATTCGTTAGTAGCTATTACCCGCCAGTGCCTTGATGATCGACTTGGCGGCGGCGGGGGCGGAGACCGTGGTGCCGCGGAGTTGACGCACTCGCTTCTGCGACTTGCGCGAGGCCAGGTGGCTCGTGCCCGCGGAGCGGTGTTTCACTTTGCCGGTGGCCGTCAGGCGGAACCGCTTCTTGGTTCCCTTGTGAGTCTTTTGCTTTGGCATGGATAGGAATCTCATTTTAGGAGAATCCCATATCGTACTGCCCGCGGCCGAAGTGGAAAAGGGGAAAACTAGGTTGTTGGCAATTCAGTAGGGCTATTTTGCCGTTTTCGGCAGCCCCAGCCGCTGGAGGATGTCGTCTTTGTACGCAGCGTCGTTTCGCAGGATGTCGGCCGGGTAGCGGCGGTAGGCGGCGATTTCCTGGAAAATCGCGTCCGCCTGGGCCATCCATAGCGACAGCCCGGCCAGGTACTCCAGCCGTAGCGAGGCATCGCGGTTGATTTCGGCCCCCGCGAGCCAGGGCCGCAAATCCTCGCCGCGGCCGGCGAATTGGGCCATCAGCCCGGCGATCGTCGCCAGATTCACTTCCTCGAGCTTCGCTTTGAGCTTCTCATTCGCCTGGATGCGGCGATCGAGTCTTGCCAGATCGAGCGTCGTCGGCTCGAGCTGGCCAACTGCGATGATGTCGTGTCGCAAGTCGGGCCCGTCGCTGCTCCGCCAGCTCGTCCATAACGTGGCATGCCGAAAAGCTTCCAGAAAAGTTCCCAACTCACACTTCGCCGTGGCCCGGTCCTTCTCGTAGAGCGGAATCCACTGCACAACGACTCCCCCGGGATTCAAGTGCTGCTTGCACAGCTCGAAGTATTCAGTGGAATAGAGCGTTGCCGCGCCGCGGATCCAGGAATTGATCGGGTCGGACGTGATGATATCGAATTTCTGGTCCGTAGTGGCGAGGAAGTGTCGCGCATCATCAAAGTGAATTGTCGTCCGCAGATCGTCGACGACGCGGTTGTTTTCCTTGCCAAAGTAGCGGCTGGCCACCTCGGTTACGACCGGCTCGATCTCGCAAATTACGATTTCATCGACCTCGGGGTGAATCACGAAACACCCGGCCGTGGTGCCGGTCCCCAAACCGACGATGAGCACTTTTTTCGGCGCACCGTGCACCAGCGCCGGCAAGTGGCCGAGCAATCGTTGGCAGCGGAGATCGGGCGCAAAGTTCGAGGCCTCCACCTTGCCGCCGATGCAAATCGCTCGAAAATCGGACGATTCGTGTTGTTGGACGACGACAGTGGCGGTGCGTCCTTCGCGTTCGAAGACATGGCGGTAGACGCTGTTCCACAACGCTGGGTGCAGCGATCGGCCAAACATGCCGCTCGGCGGAACGACGACGACCAGCGCTGCCACGACGGCGATCATTAGCGGAGCGTAGCGACCCTGCGTCGTGAAAAGAAATGGCGGCTCGTTGCCGTTGGCTGCCGCGGCCGGAAGACGTCGCGCCGCACCGAACGCGAGCGCGGCCGCCGCACCGGAGGCTAGCACGATTACTTGCTGAGTGTACTGCGAGCCGATCCATGGCACGAGCGTCGCGCTGACGACCAGCGAGCCGATGATCGCGCCCAGCGTGTTGGCGGCGTAGATCTGGCCGACCAGCCGGCCGCTGTCGCCCTGCCCTCGCCCTGCCGCGGCCAGCGCGAGAGGAAAACTGGCACCCCAAAAGAACGTCGACGGCAGCACCGCCAGGGCGGTGCGCAATGTATCGTGCGCGAAGACCGCAAATACGTCTTGAGTTTCTACTACGCTCGGTCGTTCCCAATACGGCACGACGCGGGTGATCACAAAGTTTGCGTAGGGCCCGAGACAGACGATCGCCAACTGAGCGACCGCGAGCCAGTACAGTGGCCGGCTAGTTCGCTTGACCCAGCGGGCCGCCACCGTGCTGCCGATGCCCAGCCCCGCGAGAAACACGGCCAAGATGATTGCGAAAGTGTAGACGGTCGAACCGAACAACAGCGAAAGCAGCCGCGTCCAAACCACCTCGGCCCCTAACGCGGCGAAACCCGACAGGGCGATCACGACGCAGACGATCGCCGGCGCGTTCTGTTGCGTCGTCGTGTCGGCACCCTCCGCTTTGACCGCCGGTTGATACGGCGTAACCGCGGCAAGTGCAAACGCCGCGATCGCAATCAATCCATTGATCCCCGCCGCCACGTGACTGGTGAAAACGGCATCCGTTTGCGGCAGTAGCACGAATCCGGCCGCCAGACAGCCGAGCACCGCCCCGATCGTATTGGCCCCATAGAACACGCCGAGCTGCGAGAGCCCCTCGGGCGTGCTCTTCACCCAGCGGGCCACGGCCGGGAGCGTGGCCCCCATCAGTATCGTGGCAGGAAGAATGGCCACCGCCGCCACCGCCGCTCGGGCCGAAATCCCCGTGAGCGACTCATCGGCCACCTGGAGATACCAGTTGCTGACCGGGGGCAGCCACCACGGCAGCGTGCCGCCGATTGCCCCGATCGCCAATTCCAAAGCGGCATACACCCGCAGCGGATGAAAACGGGCCGGTACCACCCACGCGAGCGCGAAACTTCCCACGCACATCCCGCCCATGAAGCTCCCGAGCAGAATGCCCAGCGAGACCCACGACCCGCCAATCACGAGCCGCAACAAATGGAACCAGACAACTTCGTAGACGAGCGCGGCACACCCGCTACCGACGAACAGCAGCACGACGCCGATCCACGCGAGAGCCGGACCGCCGCGATGAACTGCCTGGGAGTCTCGTTTCATCGCCTGGACGTGCGGGAGGCCCCGAGTGATTGGGAGGCTTGTTCGGCGAAGTTACTTCGGCGAAGCTATTTCGGTGCGAAAATGCACACGATCCGTCGGCCCTGCATCGACGGGTTTTGCTCCAGCTTCGCCATTTCGCCGAGCTCTTTCACGATGCGGTCGACGACCTTGTAGCCTTCGTCGACGTGGGCGTTTTCGCGGCCGCGGAAGATGACCGAAAACACGACCTTGTCCTTGGCTTCCAAGAACTCCTTGGCCCGATTGAGTTTGGTCATCAGATCGTGATCACCGATCTTGGGGCGCAGCCGGATTTCTTTGTTCTTGCTGTGGTGCGTGTGCCCTTTGTGCTGCCGCTTCTTTTGTTGGTACTTGAACTTGCCGAAGTCCATGATGCGGCAAACGGGCGGCTTCTCGGTCGGGGCGACCTCGACCAAATCGAGCCCGGCGGCACGGGCCTGCTGCAGCGCCTCGTCCGTGTTGATGACTCCTAGCTGGGCTCCGTCGTGAGCAATGACGCGGATCGGTGAGATGCGGATCTGCTCGTTGATCCTTTGATTTTTGCGGTCGATCGTTTGGGTCTCCTATCGGGTTAGCGAACGGCCCGGCTCGATAACCGGACGTTTCACACTACTCACACAACTATTCTAGCTCGAAATGTGCCGCGAGTCGCGCACTCTAACAGCAAGTATCGGCTGCGACGAGGGGGTTCGTCAACTAGGACGCCCCACGTACGCTAGGCTTTCCAGCCTGACTTATTAGCTTAGCCGTTCGGTCAGGCTGGAGAGCCCAACGTACCATCAATACTCCTTTCGGCTCTCGCGGTCGGCCACTGCGGCCGGTTCGACGGCGGCAACCTGTCGGACCGTCTTGGCCGCGATCTCCGCATCGAGCTTGCCGATCGCCCCAGCCAGCGGCATCGCGCCCAAGTCGCCCACCAGCCGGTCCCGGACGGCCACCGTGCCATCATCGCGGTCCTTTTCGCCAACGACGAACATATAGGGCACCAATTCCAGTTGTGCCTCCCGCACCTTGGCATTGAGCTTGATCCCGCGATAGTCGCCCGCCGCTCGCAGCCCCGCGTCCTTCAGTCGCTGTTCGACCTCGCGGCCATAGGCTTCCGACTTCTCGCTGACCGTGAGCACTCGCACCTGCTCGGGCGCGAGCCACAGCGGGAACGCCCCGGCAAAATGCTCGATCAGCACGCCCACGAATCGCTCCATCGAGCCGAGCGGTGCACGGTGGATCATCACGGGACGGTGCGGCTGATTGTCGGCCCCGATATACTCGAGCGCAAATCGCTCGGTGCTTGGCAAGTTGTAGTCGAGCTGCACGGTGCCAAGCTGCCACTCGCGGCCGATGCAGTCGGTGACGACAAAGTCTGCCTTGGGTCCGTAGAACGCCGCCTCACCCAGCTCGATCGACATGTCGGGCAAGTTCATCGATTCGCAAACCGCCTTGAGCGAAGCCTCGGCCCGATCCCAGATTTCCTTGCCGCCGACATATTTGTCCGCGCTGGGGTCGCGGAAACCGAGCCGCACGCGATAGCGGTCCATGCCCAGCGAGGAGAGCACGCTTTGGGTCATTTCGAGGCAACCGCGGAATTCGTCGGCCACCTGCTCTTCGGTGCAGAAAATGTGGGCATCGTCCTGGGTGAAGCCGCGGACGCGGGTCATGCCCGAGAGCTCGCCCGACTGCTCGAAGCGGTAGACGGTGCCAAACTCCGCGAGCCGCACCGGCAAGTCGCGATAGCTACGCGGCTTCGACTTGTAGATCATGATGTGGTGCGGGCAGTTCATCGGCTTGAGCAAGTAGCGCTCGCCTTCGCCGGGGGCCGCCCCTTCCCGCACGCCCAGGTCAATCGGCGGGAACTGGCTGTCGCTGTAGTACGGAAAGTGGCCTGAGATTTGATACAGTTCAATCCGGCCGATGTTCGGGGTATAAACCGGTTGGTAGCCGCGGCGGCGGAGTTCGACCTTGAGATAGTCTTCAAGCGTCTGCCGGATGGTCGCCCCCTTGGGCAGCCACAGGATCAGCCCCGAGCCGACGGTCTGGCTGATGGTGAATAGCTCCAACTGCTTGCCGAGCACGCGATGGTCGCGGCGCTTGGCCTCTTCGAGTTGGGTTAGGTGGCCGTCGAGTTCCTTCTTGTCGAAGAACGCGGTGGCATAAAGTCGTTGCAACTGCTGCCGCGAAGCGTCGCCCTTCCAATACGCGCCGGCCACCGAGAGCAGCTTGAACGCTTTGCCGATGTGGCCGGTGCTGGGAATGTGACGGCCGCGACAGAGGTCGACGAACTCTCCCTGCCGGTAGAACGACAAATGCGATTGGTCGGCGAGCCCGGTCTCGATGTGCTCGACCTTGAACTCCTGACCGAGTTCTTTGCACAGCTCGAGCGCCTCGGCCCGCGACACGTCGAGCCGCTCGAACCGCTCGTCGGCCGCGACAATCTTCTGCATCTCGGCTTCGATCTTGGGAAAGTCTTCCTCGGAGATCGGCTGCGGCAATGCGAAGTCGTAGTAGAAACCGGTTGCGGTGGTCGGCCCGAATGCCAACTGCACGCCGGGGTAGAGCCGCATCACGGCCTGGGCCATGACGTGGGCCGCGCTGTGCCGCATTACTGCCAGAGCGTCGATGTCTTTCTTGGTTACCAGACGCAACTGCACCTCGCCCGACGCAGGCAGCGGGCTATGCAGATCGACCTGTTTGCCGTCGACCTCCGCCAGCACCGACGCCTTGGCGAGCCCGGGACCAATCTCGGCCGCCACGTCGGAGGCCGACACCGGCCGATCGCATTGCTTCCGAC
>JANNTD010000326.1:0-7840 GCA_031403315.1 Planctomycetota bacterium | reverse complement strand
AACAGACCAAGGGCTTGCCCTACGTCCCGTCGGCCATCATGTATCGCGGTCAATATGTCATGGTGAAAGACGGCGGCATCGTCACCGCCTACGACGCGAAAACCGGTGAAGAAGTTTACCAGAAGCGGGCCGTCGCCTCGGGTAGCTACTATGCCTCGCCGGTCGCCGCGAACGGACACATTTACTTCACGTCGCTCGCCGACGGCACCGTGACGGTGCTCGCGGCCGGTGCCGCGAAGCCGGAAGTGGTGGCCGAGAATCCGCCGCTGGGCGAGCGTGTGTCGGCAACCCCGGCGATCGCCGACGACACGCTCTACCTCCGCACAGCCGGCCACTTGTACGCCTTTGCAGCGCAGAAATAAACGTCACGACACCAAGGAATCGCGTGGAAGAACTTCGCGCCATCCTCCGCCAGTATTGGGGTTACGACGACTTCCGCCCGCTGCAGGCCGAAGCGATGCGGGCCGTCGTCGAGGGGCGAGACTCCTTGGTGGTGCTGCCGACCGGCGGCGGCAAGAGCCTGTGCTTCCAGGCGCCAGCGCTGGCGATGCCGGGCCTGGCAGTCGTCGTGTCGCCGCTGATCTCGCTGATGAAAGACCAAGTCGACGCATTGGTGGATTGCGGCGTCCGCGCGGCCTGCGTCAACAGTACGCTCACCATTGCCGAGAAGCGTGACATCGCCGACGAGATTCGGGCCGAGCGATTGAAGCTGCTCTACTTATCGCCCGAACGGTTGCTTTCGGACCGGACGCTCGACTTCCTGGCGCAGGTGCCTGTCTCCTTCTTCGCCATCGACGAGGCCCACTGCATCAGCGAATGGGGCCACGACTTCCGGCCCGAGTACCGTGGCCTGCGAGTCCTCAAGGATCGCTTCCCCGACGTCGCCCTCCACACCTACACCGCGACCGCCACGCCCCACGTCCGCGACGACGTCGTCCGCGAGCTGGGCCTCCGCGAGCCGGAGATCCTCGTTGGCTCTTTCGACCGGCCGAATCTCATTTACCGGGTGCGGAGGCGTAGCGACCTCTTGCATCAACTCCGCGAAGTCGTCGATCGCCATCCCAACGAACCCGGTCTCATTTACTGCATCCGCCGCATCGACGTCGAGGAGATCGCGGCCCATTTCGCGTCGCTCGGCTACCAGGCCCTGCCCTACCACGCCGGCATGTCGGACGATGATCGCCGTCGCAACCAGGACGCTTTCATCAACGACCGCTGCCGGATCATCGTCGCCACGGTCGCCTTCGGCATGGGCATCGACAAATCGAATGTTCGATACGTGATCCACGCGGCCGCACCCAAGTCGCTCGAAAGTTACCAGCAGGAGAGTGGCCGCGTGGGCCGCGACGGACTCGAAGCCGAGTGCTGGCTGTTTCACTCGGCCGGCGACTTTCAAACCTGGCGGCGGCTGCAACAAGCGCTGCCGCCGCAAGCGCTCGAAATCGCGCTCAAGCTGCTCGCTGGAATCGACGGCTACGCCAACGGCGTCGCCTGCCGCCACCGTGCGCTCACTAGTTATTTCGGCGAAGAGCTGCCCATTGAAAATTGCGGCGCCTGCGACGTCTGCATGGCCGAACTTGACTTCGTCGGCGATCCACTTATCCTCTCGCAGAAGATTCTTTCCTGCGTCGTTCGCGTCGAGGAACATTTCGGCGGCGACTACGTGGCCCAAGTGCTCGTCGGCTCCAGCGAGGAGCGGATCCTCCAGCGCGGCCACAATCGGCTCAGTACCTGGGGCATCCTCGGCGAGCACAACAAGAAAAGCGTCCGCGCCTGGATCGACCAGCTCGTCCACCAATCGTTTCTGGAAAAACACGGCGAGTACAACGTGCTGCGGCTCACGCCGGCCGGTTGGCAAGTGCTCCGCGGCGAAGTCACCCCGCAACTCTTGAAGCCGGCCAAACAGCAGTCGAAACGCGAGTCCCGCGCGACGCGCGAGTCGTGGGAAGGCGTCGACCGAGACTTGTTCGACCTGCTCCGGGCCTACCGCCGAGGCCAATCCGAGGAGCGCGGCGTCCCGCCCTACGTCGTCTTCAGCGACGCGACGCTCCGCGACCTGGCCCGCCGCCGCCCCTCCAATCACGACGAACTACTCACCATCCACGGCATCGGCGCGAAGAAGAGCGCCGAATACGGCGACGACCTGCTCGACGAGATCGGCAACTACTGCCGCGATCGCGGCGTCACGCTGGACGCCGAATAGATCGCGGGCTCCTGCGACCGAGGCAGCCGACGGCGATCGCAAACGGGATCATGGCCAGCGACGCCGGCTCCGGGCAGCATTTGCCGAAGTCGGCCGCCACGATCGTGAGGTCGGCTGCGTCAAGCACGCCGTCGCCGTTCGGATCGCCCACTCCCGCCGGAACCGGCTGATTGAAGTTGGCGGCCAACAACGTCAGGTCCGCCGCGTCGACACAACCGTCGCCGTCCACGTCGCCGCCCAGCGCGGTCATGATCTTAAGATCAATATAGTCAACCTCTGTGTCATCCTGCACGTCGACGTTGAGGAATTTATACTGGTTGAGTGCGGGAATCAGATTCGCCGTGTTGCCATTGAAGTTGAACGTCCCGATCGGCATCGCACCCAGATCGAGCCAGAAATTGACCCCAGCCGGATAAAAATTCTGGGTTCCCCAGTTGGTCTGCAACAACGCTTCTTGGCCTTGGTAGCCGATGAATTCAATCCAGTAGGGCCCAACTTGCTGACCCGCGTTGTTCGTGAAATTAAAGCGCAGCGTGTCGTTGGTGGCGGAAGATTGTCCGACCCCGGCCAGCGGCCGCATGGCGATGTGAAGATCGGCCTTGGTGATGCACATCGGCAAGTTGTAAAACGTGTCGGCAAACCGCTGATTAATCAGAAACGTGTCGTAGGAAGAATAGGTGTTGGTTCCCAGAAAGGTCTGAAAAGCTGGGCTCGGATTGATCGGCTCGGTCGGCAGCACATAGCTGTCTTGAATCCCGCCAAGGAAATGAAACGTGGCTGCTTCGAGACGCGAGGCCGCGATGCCAGTGAACACGGCGATCGTCGCAATGGCGACGGCTTGAAACTTTCTGCGTGTCATGTGATTAGCGTCCTATATATGCGGTGGGTGAAAGCTGATCCGTGAGTCAAGATTCATGTTGCCGAGAATGATGCGTCATCAGCATTGGGTTCTATCCGTGCGGAGGTCGATCTCACCGAGACGTAGAACTCAGCGACGGCGGCGACTTGGCCTGCAGCAGGCAGCGCTGGTCACCAAGGCCCAACCGATGAGTGCGGCCGACGCCGGCTCGGGGACGCCGACGCCGAAACTCACGTTATCTAGAAAGTTGCCGATCGTCTGAATTCCTCCGAACGCCGAGATCGACACAAACGCGAAACGCATGTCGTTGCCCAGCGTCAGTGGACCAATCGTCGGCGCGCTGTACTGCACCCACGCCGTGTTACCAGTGGAATACTGCTGGTTGAAGAGGAGCGTATCGGCCGCCGGCCCGACGCCGCCAGCGGCGTTGTCGGTCCCCAGATCCGAAATCAAGAGTTCGAGCGTGTCGACTCCGCCGCGGCCGCGATGCGCGAAACTGTACCCCACCACGGAATTGATAGGAATTCCAGAGACATCCTGATAGAGCGTCGATACAAAATTGGCATTGAGCTCCGCATGTTGCGCGGCATCTGCGGAGACGACGCTGTTGAATCCGTTGGACCACAGCTCGATCAGATCATCGGGAGCTGTCGTTTCCCAGCCTGGAACCAATGACTCGTTAATCAGTACGACGTTCGTGCCGCCGAGCACGGGGAGCTCGAAACTGCCGTTCGTGATCACGTTTGCCCCCAGCGAGGCGCCAGTCGATCCCAGGAATACGATCGCCATGGCAAAAGCGAGTCGTCGACTCGACGTGAGAGTCAACAGTGACGAAGCACGTCGGATGGTCGTTGCTTGATTGAAAGACATGTGAGAATCTCCGTTGGCGATTATGGTATCGGAAAATAGTTTGACGTTTTTCACGCGGCACTCGCTCCGGCGTCAAAACGCACGGCTAGGTGTTTAACGTCCTATTTATTGCGCGGCGAGATATCTTCGCCGAAGCGAAGGGATGATGGTTAACCCCATGAGCAACAGCAAGCAGCTCGCGGGCTCGGGAACCACTGTGTACAGCTCGAAGGCCAGGTCCTTCGAGAAGCGGCCGATGCCGTGCGTGCCGGGGATGCCGCCCGGCGGGCCGTCGATCCCGTCGCGGTAGAATTGCGGGGACATGTTCGATTGGACTACGCCTGGCATAGAGGTTCCTATGATTTGTACATCTCCACGGACGGCGTCGTCCTGGAAATGCCAGACGGGCTGATTGGCGCCGCCGACGGTGCCTTCAATAAATTCGCCCGGAGCTACATTGGGCGAGGCGAGCGTGTCCTGAATCGTATAGTCGCGATTGTGCCAGCCCCATTGCGTGACCGGGGTCGGATAGGAATCAGGATTGTACGGATCGAACGAGCCAAGAACGGGCGCGTTGACCATCGCCACGATCTTGAGCCAATAGACTGTGTCTTTTACTTCCATGAATTCCTTTCCAAAATTCAGTTCGGCGTTGTATTCGTATAGCGACTCGCCAAGAAACGGGTCCGGGCCGCGTATCAGTTTTTCCGTGAACGTGCCGGGCAGGGTCGGCGGCAGAGGATTGCGGAACACTATTTGATTCAACAGCGGCTGGTCTGGATGGCTGAATGTATCGACGGCCGTCGACGCTGCGTCCGACTCGAACGAAATTAGAAACATATTCACGGGCATGTCGGGGACGATGATGTCGTTGAGATACGATCCCCACCATTTCACGTGGACCACGGGGCTAGTGAGCTTGTCGGCGAAATCGTCGGCCATGAACCGGCCCTCCCACAGAGGTTGAAACCCGGAAGTGTAGGCCGTACTCAACTCATCGTGGCCCTGGTAGGTGTTGATGACGCCGTTGTCGTCGACAACCGGAGTCGCGATCATTGGCCGCTGCGAAAACTTCAGTAGATCGCGGCCGGGAAGCGGATCAGCGATGGCGTTAGCCGCGAAATTGCCAGTCAGCACAACCGTGGCGAGGAAGGCGTTCAATGCTGCAAATTGTTGCTTGCGTGACATAGTACTTGCCTTTGTTTGTTGAGTGAAAAGACGCTTGCTGAAAAGTAAAACCGTGGCTTGAGAGGTCTACGACATCGGCATCCTCACGCGATTGCGACGCGCCACGCCGGCTGCGGCGACGAGCACCACACCGGCCAGGCAGACGCTCGATGGCTCCGGCACCGCGGTGGGATTGAAATTGTTGAATGCCAGACCGATGCCCGCGGGCTTCGTGCCGGTGAAGGTGATCACGATGTGGTCGATGCCGGCCGATAGGCCACTGAACGAGAAAACCCACGGTTGGCCGTCGAGCGGCGCGGTCGGCGTGTCGATTACGCCCAGCGGCGAGACGATCGTCGCCAACAGCGTGCTCGTCGCGTCGAACGCTTGCAATGTGTATTCTTCCGTGGTGCTATTCTGCGGATTTCCGTCGATGTCCCAAATTTCGCCCGACGCAGCCGTCACCGGGAAAGTGCTCGTGTACTGGATCACGAACCGCCCAAACTGCTGCCCGGGCATGGGCGACTTCAAAAACCAGTTGCCCAGCTGGGCTGCAAACCCTGGGTCCGGCGTATCGGTTCCCGACGAGCCCGAAAATCCGCCGATCGTGTCGCCCGGCGGGCTGCCGGTGGCCTCGAAGCGGCCGTCGCTGTCGATCGAGCCGTTGGAGTCGGTGTCGAAGCCGAAGCTGACTTGCAGACCAGGGAAGTTGTAAGGCGTCGCGCTCGAGAGAAACGCATCATCGATCGGTGTTACGCCGAAGGGCGTGGTTTCAAAATCGATCAACGCGGCGGGCGCCAACCGGACAGCCAGTAAGACGGTTGCAATGGTGTAGAGTATCGTGCGGTGCATGAGTCGTGTCCTTGGTCGTCGTTTACTGGGTGAAAGTTCTTGAAGCTTCAACTAGATAATGTGGCTGTCGGCTCGTCGTCGGCGCCGGACGCCTGCCACCAACGCCGAACCGAGCAGCACGAGGGCTGAGCTCGCCGGCTCGGGTACAATCTTTGTCCAGCCAACGGTCACTCGCAGCCGGCCCGGCACTCCGGCCGTGTTACCCATCGTGGTGAATGTTGCCGGAATTGGTGCAACGTCCGCTGGGTCGGCAGCGTTCACTTCCGAGCCGGGGATGTAGTTGCCTCCCATGCCGACAAAGCTAGCGAGCACGTCGGCCCGGCAGATCATGAACGGCGCCGGCCCGAGCAGCAAATCGACGGCACCGATGTTCAGTCCACCACCTCCCTGTCCGGGAAAGCGGGCTTCAACTGTGACGTAGTTGCCGTTTATGTTGAACGCGCCATTGGCGTCGGAGTAGAACACGTCGTACGATTCGAGTGGCACGCCTGCAAAATCCCTGTTGCCGGGGTTGAGCACGCCAAGCTGAGTGGTCATCACCGGACCGGCAGGCAGAAACGTGTGGAAGTTCGGGCCGCCGCTGAATTCTGTGAACCGAATGGCGGTTAGGCCTGGGAAGGTCATCACTCCCGCCTGGGCGGTGGCATGGAATTGCATTAGTGCGATCATGAACACGTTAAGGTAAAGCATTCGAATCTTGAATTTGGCTGTCATGAGATCTATCTCCTTGGACCAATGTGATTAACGTTCGATGAATAACACCATGGGATCACGGCCGCGCCCGCGGTTCACGAACGAGCCCGCCGACCGCGACCCGTGACCAGACCAGCAATTCCGCTCACCAACAGCAGGCAGCAACTAGGCTCGGGAACTATCGGCATCCCGATTTGGAAGCGGGACATCCCTGTGGACGAGCCCGACATCCCCGAGAAGGTCCCGCCGGGCCTGCCGACGAAATCAATTCGATAGGTGATGTCGAAAAAGCTCTCGACGTTCCAGTTCGGACCGACTTGCGTCAGCTTTGTTTGGCCGGGGCTCGGCAGGCCAAAGTCGGTGCCAGCAACCAGTCGCAGCAGATCGAAATCCGGGTCGCCGATGCTAGAGATTTGCGAAAACATCCGGAACAGGTCGGTGGTGTAGTTTTGCACGGGCGCAAATGCCGTCCGCGGCGCGGCGTGCTCTTCGTAGCCCGCCCCGGTCACGGCGAACGCCGGGTCGGCGAACGTCTCAACGCCGTTGGGGAAGACAATTCCCGGCATCACCAGCACACGGTTGTACGCGGAAAGTGCGCCGGTCCCCTGCATGGTCCATTGCATCAGCGGACCGCCGCCGGCGGATTTGGTTCCTAAAAGTGAGCCGCCAGCCACCTCGGCCGAGACAGTCGGCGCCAGCCACACGGCGTTGATGTTGATCTGCGACGGCAGACCGCTGGACATGACCATCGGATTCACGCTTGGATACGCCGCCTGAATCGGCATCTGGGCGGTGCCGCCGCCGTTGTCGGGGACGACGACGAAGGCAGCCGAGGCGACGCTCGTCGCCAGTCCCACCACGGTAAACAGAGTCGCGAACCAACTTCGACGAACTACTTGGCTGGAGTAAGAAAGATTCATGGTTGTTTTCCTGGTAAAAAAGTGAACTGAAGAAACCTGCGGATCAATCGATGCTGTGTCTAGCGCGCTCTCGACGAACGTCGCACGAGGAGGCCCACCAAGCCCATTGCCATCAGGAGCATGGCCGAGGGCTCGGGAACCGGCCGGACCTTCATCGCGAAGTCATCCAGCGCCCAGACTTTGGCGTTGTTGATGCCGGGGGCGCTCAGGAATCGCAATTCCGAAAAGTCGTTCATCGTGTTGATGAGCGGAGCATTGACCACCAGCGGCGTGAGAACGGCGCTCTCGAAGATGTCG
>JANNTD010000325.1:0-1454 GCA_031403315.1 Planctomycetota bacterium | reverse complement strand
AGCTGCCACACGCACCAGAGTTGCGAGCAGCACTGCCCGAAGGGGCTCAATCCCACCGCCTCCATTGCCGGTCTCAAACGCCGCACGATGCAGGCTTATATCAAGGGCGAGATTTGAGGCGGCAGCGCCAAGCTGATGAGGCTCGGGCCATCATCATCGGCTGCTGTCGCAAACAACCACAAGGCAACAGCCATGCCAGACAATAGCCGCCAATTAGCATCGCGCAGCTATCTGCTTGCCGTGGAGGACACGCAATTTCTGCTGCGTGACGAAATGCGGTCCATTCGGTTCGCCCTGGAATATGGCAAAGCCGAACTGCACTTGCGCGATTGGGGCATCCGGTCAACGGTCGTCGTATTCGGGAGCGCGCGCACGCCCTCGCCCGAGCAGGCCGAGGCGATGCTTGCAGCCGCCCAGGGAAAGGATGCCTTGGCGAAAGCGAAACAGCGGGCGGCGCAGTCGGCCTGGTACCAGAATGCGCGTGCGTTCGGTGCCCTGGTGTCGCAACGCGGCGGAGCCATTACGGCGGAACACGGCATCCGCGACAACGTGATCGCGACCGGTGGTGGCCCGGGCATCATGGAAGCGGCCAACCGCGGCGCCAGTGACGTTGGTGCCCCGAGTATTGGATTCAATATCACCTTGCCAGCCGAACAGGAACCGAATGCCTACTCGACGCCGGATCTGACGTTTCGCTTTCACTATTTCGCGATGCGCAAAATGCACCTTGCCATGCGGGCGACCGCGCTCGCCGTGTTTCCAGGTGGCTTCGGGACGATGGATGAGTTGTTCGAAATCCTGACGCTGCAGCAAACTCGCAAAGCGCCACCGATGCCTGTGGTGCTGTTCGACCGCGCGTATTGGCGCGAGGTCATAAACTTCGAAGCCATGATCGCGCACCACATGATTGAGCCCCAGGATATCGCCCTGTTCGACATCGTTGACACCGCGGAGGAGGCGTGGGCGACGCTGATCCGGCGGGGGCTCAACGCACCACGGTCTGCGATCTAACCGTCGCAGATTGTTAGGTGTCTACGATGGTATGTCGACAACGCTCTTGGTCCATCGCCTATGCTTTGGTGACGACCACTTCAAGATATTCACTGGGCACGATCAGCGCATCGTTGCCGCCACGATCTGTCAGGGGACCTGTTGGCGCTGCTTGATCGCGGCATAGTCGGGTGTTGCAGGGGACGTGGTCATGAGCAGGAACCTCCTCGACAACAAAACATCGAAGAGAGTGGATGACGGCTCAACCGTGCATTTCTACACGCAACCTAACAGTCCTGGGGCGACCCCGCCATAGCCAATCTTACCGTATCAGGCTCGGTCAAAAATTGACCTTGTCGCCACCCTTCAGTTGGAGCTGTTCGCGGGCTTCGTCCGAGGTTGCGATTTCAAGCCCCATGTTCTCGATGATCGAGCGCACGAGCCGCACCTGTTGTGCGTTGCTT
>JANNTD010000324.1:0-7199 GCA_031403315.1 Planctomycetota bacterium | reverse complement strand
CCGACACGTAGGCTCGTAGCGCCGCTTTGTAGACCTCGACGACGTACTCCGGCCGCGCGGCCGCCGCGCTACCATCACGAACCAGCGTCAGAGGCCCGACTTTCGGGGCTTCGAGCAGCTTGATTGCCTCCGCGTACTTTTCTTCGCTTAAGAGTGCTTGCGTCAAATACAATCCGGCGGTGGCGGAGACTTCGGTCACTTGACCAGACCTGCGAGATGCATCGAAGCCGTTTTGCATGAACTGAACCGCGTCGCTGCGAAGCTTTTCAATCTCTGCTTCCGCCGGTTTGTCCGTGCTCTTGCGTTGGGAGAGTTCCAGGTAGCGGCCCCACATGGCGTTGCCGAGCTGTGCTTCGAGCGCCGGCCGCGCGGAGGCCGACACCTGGTCGAACAGGTCCTTGGCTTCGTCGATGCGGCCGGTGCGAATGGCATGGCTGATGAGCACGCGGTAGGCCGTTTCGGCGGCCGGCGTGCCGGGCCAACGCCGCGTCATGAACTCGGCAACTTCCGCCATCTTGCGGGCTTCGAACTCGCGTTCCTGCGGAGCGGCGCCCGCTTTCGCCGCCGCTTGTTGCAGCTGTTCGTAGGAAGCGAGCGAGAGCTTGGCCGACGCGGCAGCGGCCGGGTGATCGGGATAGCGTCGCGCGAGGAAGTCGCCGAGTACCGCGGCTTGATAATAGTCGCCAGCCTCCCAGTCGAGCCAACACAGGAAATAACGGACCTCGTTGAGCTGGTCGATGTTGGTGTCATCATCCACGAGCGAGAGGGCCAGGCGAAAACTTTCTAGGGCTTCATGTTTGCTCTCGTCCGCTTGCTGACGCAGTTCGGGAATTGCGGCCGGATTGTTCTTAGCGGCCGATGGGATGGCGAGCTTGGCCGCGTTGACCGAAGTCATCGCGTCCTTTCCGGCTTGATAGGCGGCGACAAAGTCGCGCGGCGTGACGCGGTCGGGCCGATCTTCCGGTCCCAGCGCTGCCGCCGCCACACGGGCCGGCCCTTGATACTCGCTCGGCACCGCAGCCACCGCGAGATACTCATCGCGCGCCGAAGCAATCAGCCCGCGTCGCTCGCGCTGCTTCGTGTCGGCCGACTCGGCCTTGGTTCGCTGAGCTTCGGCCAATTCGAAGCGCACCATTAACCACTCGGGCGCGTCCGCTTCGTCGTCTTTGGCAGCGCGCAGCCAGCCGGTCAAGTTGGCAATCGCCGCGTCTTGCTTGCCTTGGGCGATGAGGCATTGGGCCTGGTAGCCGTAGGCCGTGGCGATCAACTTGCGAAACGCCGGGTGGACGCTCGATTGCGAAATGAGTTCTTCGTAGCAGCCGAGCGCCCGTTGATAATCGCCGGTCGCCTGGTAGCAACGGCCTTCGTACAAACGCGCATAGAAGCCGACAAGCCAGCGCGAGTATTTTTCATACAACTCGGCGAGCTTTTTCGCCGTAGCGTCGTTTCGCTTGACGAATTCTTCGCTGTCGCTGGGATAGGTGGACGCGGCATCGAACTGCGATTGGGCGGCGAGCACGCTGACTTGCGCGAGCCGGCCGCGGTACTCCTGTCGCTGGGAAATCAGGTCGCTCTGCGTCTTCGGATCAAGCGTTTTCGGCATTCGATCGAGCGCGGCCGTGTAGAACTGCTCAGCCTGCCGGAAACGAGGCTGGGCGTCCGAGAGCAAATCGCGGGCTTCCTTGCGGAGTTTTTCGCGTTGCTCGGCGTACGTGACTTCATCCGGCAATTGACCGGCCTGCGTCAAGAGCTGCTTCGCCTGATCTACGAGCACGTTGGCGAGTTCCAGTAGCGCTTCGGCCGAGGCGGGGCTGTCCGGGTTAGCGGTGACAAACTGCTCGAGTTCCTGCCAAGCTTTGTCGAACAGTGCGGCCCGCTCGTCGACGTCGGGCGTTTGCCGCGCTTCGGCAATCAGCGTGATGCCGCGATGGTAGGGAATCCGCTCGCGGAAGTCGGCGTCGGCGAGCGGGCTCGTTTCCATCTGCGTCAGATAGTCGAGCGCGAGCTCATACAGACCGCGCTCGCGCAGTCCGGTGACAAATTCTTCCGCTTGCTCGCGGGCCGACGTTGACGCCGACAGCATCAGCACACAAGTCATCGCGGAGAGCACGCGCGCAAGCCGAAACTGGCGTCCACTTCGCCTACACTGGCTCGTCGGTAAACTCATCGCGCGATCGGTCGGAACGACCGTCAAGATTCGATCGGTTGCAAAAAAGAGACGACTTGCCCCTCATACCATTCTAACGACCGGCGGGGGCAAACGTCATGCGGCAGGCGGGAAATGCCGTCAGTGAGGCCGAACCACGCGAGTGGACGCTTTGAATCGGCGCGAAGTCCCGGCGACACCACGGCCCGCGACGCCACGCGTTGGCGCGAGATGACCGTCATGATCCCTATTGTCCGCAGGCTCGGGCGGAGAATCAGAGAGCCGACTCAATCGCGCGAAGAATCCGTCGGGCAGCGGCACGGCTCGCAACGCATCGTCGAGCCAGTGATCGACCGCGTCCGTCGACGGGCCGCTGCTCCAATTGTTGTCGCCGCCCCATGTGTTCATGTCAAAGGTCATCGTTCTCTCGGCCAACGCTGTCGGTTGGGCACTGCCGGCTGGGCGCACGCCGACGCCACAATGTGCCAAAGGCGAGGCCATTGGCGGGAATCGATGCGGTCGAGCGACTCAGCGCGAGACAACGGCGGTCGCGCGCAATTCTTTGCGCAACCGCTGCCGTGCCCGGCTGACACGCGACAGCACCGTTCCCAAAGGGACGCCGAGCGTGTTGGCCGTCTCTTGGTGCGTCAGCTCACCGACGACTACCAGCAACAGCGATTCGCGGAGCTCATCAGGAAGCGCCGCCAGAGCTTGTTGCATTTCGTCGGTGAAACCATCTGCCGTGGGATCGACCGCTTCGACAGCCACGTCGAGCGACCCATCCGTTGCCATCACCAGGCGTCGGCCCACACGACGCCATCGATCGATCACGCGGCGGCGGAGAATGGTGGCTAGCCAAGCCCGCTCGCCTCGCCCTTGTTCAAACCGCTCCCGACACGTCCAAGCGCTGCGCAGAGTTTCCTGGACCACGTCCTCGGCATCGTGACATTCGCCGACCATGCGATAGGCGATGCAATACAATGCCTCGGCGTGTTCGTGGATCAAGTCCGCGAACTCACCCCGCGTAAGCGCCACCCGTGCCTCTCCGTTAGCTGTTCCTGCAGCTGGTAGCCGGTGACCCGAGCCGCCGTGCATTGTAGCACCTGCGGCAGCTACCACCCACTTTTTCGTGGAGGGACGGGTGAGTTATTCCCGGGCAGGCGAAAAAAATTTCAGGCGGCAGTTGTGGCATAGAATTGAGGCAGGATGCAGTCGCGCTCGCGGCGGCTCCGATTGTCGCAAACCCAAGCGATCCGTAGAATTGCACACACACTCGCCCGCCCACTCGTCCAACGGAATCGCCGCCCGTGGTTCGCCTCCAATCCCCAAACCGCCCAGCCGCACCGGGATATTTTTCCCGCCGGGATGTCTGGCGGATGTTCTCGCTGGTGCTGGGCATGGCGATGGTCGGATTCCTGATCCGGGAGCTGAATCGGCCCCAAGTGGCAGCGCGAGTCGATCAGGTCATGGCAGTCGCCGTGGAGCCAGAGCCGGCGAGCGTCGCGCCGCCGTTGGCCGCAACGCCCGCCGATCCGGCTCAGTTTCGCAAGCTGCTCGAACTCGCCGGCTGGGACGCCAAGCGGTTCGCCGCGCTCGACAAAGCTGGTCCGATCTCCGACGAACAGCGTGAAGAACTCGTAGAACTGCTGTGGCGGCTGAGAACGTTCGACGGTCCTCAGCTCACTGCTTGGGCAACCTTAGCTGCGGTCGCCGCCGCTCCGCGTGAACCTACCGGCGAACTCATCGCACTTGCGGGACACGTGACGAAGGTCGAGCGCCGAGAGTTGCCGACGGATCTTGCCGCTCAGCTCGAAATGCCGGCCTACTACGAGTGCCAAATGACGCTCGACGGTGGCGCCGGCGCGGCGACGATCCTCACGAGCCGCATACCGAAAGCCTGGCTTGCGATGCCGTCGCTCGATGAACCAGCGGTCGCGGCCGGTGTGTTCATCAAATCGTTGTCGGCTGAAAATGGATCAGCGGCTCGACTCTTCGTAAGTCGTGAAATCGGCTGGCACCCCAAGCAGCCGCAAGCACCTTACGTTTCGTTCGGCAAATCCGTGCTGGGCGAATTGGGCGTCGATGTTGGCCTGCTGGACGGCGTTCGGCAGCGTCGGCCGATCTCAGGTACCGAGCGCGAAGCGTTTTACCAGATGCTCGACGCTGCCGGACGGATTGGTACGAATCAGTTGACACGCTTTGCCAACCAAGACCTCGACACCGTGCAAAAACGTTGGGCCGCTGAGGAACAGCGGCTTGCAGCCGCACTCAAAGATTCGCCAGCCGGAGCCGACCCTCGCGACCGAGCACGGCTACAGTTGGCACGCGAAGTTCAATCCCGCGCCGCGAATGGTCAGGACAGCGTGGCCCCGCTGTTCAACGACGCCGAAAACCAAGTCGGTGAATTGGTCACGCTCGACGGCACGGCCCGCCGTGTCACGCGCGTCGACGTCGGCAAATCGCCCGACGGCACGACCAGCGACGTCGCCCGCCGATTTGGCATCGATCACTACTATGAGATCGACCTATTCACCGACGACTCGCAAAACAACCCGATCGTGTTCGTTGTCCGCGATTTGCCGCCCGGCTTTCCCGTCGGCGACGGCCTGCACGAGCCGGTGCGCATCGCGGGGTTTTTCTTCAAGAGTTGGAGCTTTCAGAGTCGCCGTGCGACGCTGCCGGATGCACAGGTCGACGCGCTCGCTGCCGGCGACTTGCGGCAGTTTGCTCCGCTCGTCATCGGCCGCAGCCCGATGATGCTCGAACTGGCCGAGTCGACCGCCTTCGAGTCGTTCGGACTGATAGCGGCAGGACTGTTTGTGCTGCTGCTGGGGGCGGTCTGGGCCGCCGGCTGGTGGCTCGCCCGCGACGACCGCCGCTTTGTCGAGACGACGCTAGCGAAGCAATTCTCGCTCGCCGAAGGAGAATCGCTCAATGGTCTCGACTTTGACCTCAGCCCGAGCACGCGCGAGAACGAGTAGTTCGAGCGCGTTTCACAGACATGCAGCGGATTTCTCGTCGAATCCGCCGAGAATAATAGAGGGAACGACCGCTACACGTCCGTGCGACTCGCACTAGAATGGCAGACTCTCGCGCCAGGGAATCGACAGCTATGCACTCCACCATCGACCATCATGCCGCCGCACCCGCCGCCGCGGTCCCGTCGAAACCGCATGCCTACCCGATCTGGGCCCCGCGGTTTTGGCACGGCATGGGCTTTCCCACCTGGTTCAAATTGCTGGCGCACAACCGCTTTGCCATTTCACCCGGCCGAATTCCGCTGGCGGCGAGCATCACCAATGCGACCGTACTCAATTCGTTCGCCGAGGTGTTCGCCCAACTGATGTTCGGCCACAGGGTGAGTTCGACCAAGCTGGCGGAGCCGCCGCTGTTCGTGCTCGGCCATTGGCGGAGCGGCACCACGCTGCTCCACGAGCTGTTGATTCTCGACGAGCGGCACACGTACGCGAACACCTACGAGTGCTTCGCGCCGCTCCACTTCACGTGGACTGAGTGGTTCGTGCCGCCGCTGCTGCGGAAGCTATTACCTTCGACGCGGCCGATGGATTCGATGGAGGCCGGCTGGGATCGGCCTCAAGAAGACGAATTCGCGCTGGCGAACATGGGCGTGCCGTCGCCGTACCTGGCCTGGGCCTTTCCGCAGCACGGGCCTGTCGCCGACGAATACCTGGACCTGCTCTCGCTTTCCCCTTCAGAGCGCGAGCGGTGGAAGCAGACCCTCCGTTCGTTTGTGCAGCGCGTGGCAGCGATGCGGAATCGCCGCATCATCCTCAAATCGCCCACGCACACGGCGCGCGTGAAGACTCTGCTCGAAGTCTTTCCGGATGCGCGGTTCGTCCACATTGTCCGCGATCCGCTCGCACTGTTCCCCTCGACGATGCGGCTGTGGAACACGCTCAGCCACGTGCAGGGACTGCAAACCGTCGATGGCGTCATCCCCTGGGTCGAGCGGCAAGTGCTCGATACGTTTGCGACGATGTACGAGCGGTTCGAACAGGATCGTAACTTGATCCCAGAAGGCCGACTGGCGGAGTTGCACTTCGAGGAGTTAGTGGTCGATCCGGTCGGTCAAATGCAGAGCGTCTACGAGCAACTCGATCTCGGCGGCTTCGAATCGGTGCGACGAGCGATCGCGCGCTACGCGGCCGAACATAGCAGCCATCGGCCCGGGCGCTATTCCCTGTCGCCGGCCACCACCGAACGCGTGCGGCGCCACTGGGCACCGTACTTTGAACGATATGGCTACGCCCACAACACCGCGGACTCCGCCGCTTCGTGACTGCCGTGTTAGCCTGCTGAGCAATGCCGTCGTCGCAATGCAGCGGCTGCTGCATTCAGAATTGGATCGATTTGCGCACATCAAATGGATCGTAAACACCCAACGATGAATCGTTACGCTGCATCGATAATTCAACTTCCGGTCGAATCCGTCTGGGTGCGATGTGGCTGGACGATTCTGTCCGTTACCCTGGTCGGCATCACCTGCCTGTGGCTCGCAAATCCTCTTTCGACCGGCAGGATGTTTATCCCGTTGCTGTTCGGAGGTTTGCCAGCCGCTTGTTGTTTTTGCGCCGCGCTGTATTGCAGTGCAAATCAAACTCGCACTGACGCCCCGCCGGTCGTCCGCTGGGGCGAACGCACGACGGTACGACAGGCCGTAGCTGGACTGTTATTGTTGGCGCTCGTCACAGCGGCACTGGCTTTTGTCTGCTATCGACGCGATCGCGTGCAGCAAGCACACGTTCGCGCAGAACAAGCAAGGTGCGTACGCGAGGCCGAAGCCGCCGTCGTTCCGTTCTTACAGGATTCCAACAATCTGCATCCCTATCCCAATCGCCCAGGCGAGCAGCCGCCGGATTTCGGTGAGTTCATCGAACTTCAGGGCGAAGGCTACATTCTGCCCGTGTGGAATATTCAGGGATACAATTATCTCACCGCCAGACGTATCGCGCGGTTCACCAACGGAGACCTGCCGGTAACCATCTACGTCGAAGAAGGCGCCCGGACAAAGCCGTTTTCGAGAGAAGTCACG
>JANNTD010000323.1:0-3419 GCA_031403315.1 Planctomycetota bacterium | reverse complement strand
GGAGGCCTGTTGCAGGCGGGCGTAGCCGTGTTCGACGACGACGATTTGGACATTCTCATCGGCGGTGCCGGGCGCGACCTGGTGTTCGGCGACACCAACCCATTTGACGGGGCGTTCGATCTGATCGCGTTGCAGGCCGCGCAGGATGTTTTGGTCGCCGTGAACTAGTGCGAGTCGCACGGACGTGTAGCGTGAGCCAGATCGTGTCTTCCAGACGAAGACGACGAAATATCCGCTACAGTTACTTGAAACGCGCATTAAGCGCGTGTTCGACGCGGAAAAAGGTGGTACGGCCGCTGGTGGCGGCCGTAGCAGAACCATTGCCGGGAAAAAACCGCGGCAAAAAGCGGTCCGCGGCGCTGCTTTCCCCCTTGGCGCCGCGTGTGCTACGATAGAGCATTGACACTTGTAGGCCGGTGACCTTGCCGGCGCCCAGGCGGAGTGTCTTTTTACCATTTCGCCGTTGCTATATTTTAGGGCGCTGAGCATCCGCGCGCCCGGTTCTCCGGATGCACCTGCTGAATGGATTGTCCGGCTCCGCCGACTCCGTCGCCGCCAAACCTTTCATTGTCGTCGCCAACATTTGCGAAGAAGTCAACCATGTCGATTCGTGTCGCGCTGCATCATCGCACTCAGTATTCGTACGACCGTCTCACGGAGCTCGGCCCCCAGGTCGTGCGTCTGCGGCCCGCGCCCCATTGCCGGACGCCGATCCGCGCCTATTCGCTGAAGATTTCGCCGGAGGGACACTATCTCAATTGGCAGCAGGATCCTTATGGCAACTATCTCGCGCGGCTGGTGTTTCTCGAGCAGGTGACCGAGTTCGTGGTCGAGGTCGACGTCCAGGCCGAGATGACGGTCGTCAATCCGTTCGACTTCTTCTTGGAACCGGCGGCCGAGCGGTTTCCGTTTTCGTATACGCCGACGCTGCTCAAAGACTTGATGCCGTTCCTGCACGTCTCGCCGGTGATGGACGACTCGCCGCTGGCGCAGTTCATGCGGACGATCGACTGCACGCCGCGGAAGACGATCGACTTTTTGGTCGAGCTGAACATGCAGCTCAAAGACGCGATCGGCTACGTGATTCGCATGGAGCCGGGCGTGCAGACCTGCGACGACACGCTCGCCAAGCGGACGGGCTCCTGCCGCGACTCGGGCTGGCTGCTGGTGAACATCCTGCGGCACATGGGTTTCGCCGCCCGGTTCGTTTCCGGTTATCTGATCCAGCTCACGGCCGACGTGAAATCGCTCGACGGCCCCAGTGGTCCGGAGATCGATTTCACCGACCTGCACGCCTGGGCCGAAGTGTATCTGCCCGGCGCGGGTTGGATCGGCCTCGACCCCACGAGCGGCTTGCTCGCCGGGGAGGGTCACATTCCGCTCGCCTGCACACCCGAGCCGATCAGCGCCGCGCCAATTTCGGGCACCACGTCGGACAGCAAGTGTGAGTTCAACGTCGAGATGAGCGTCGCACGGATTCACGAGGATCCGCGGGTGACGCTGCCTTACTCCGACGACCAATGGCAGGCGATCAGCGATTTCGGCCACAAGGTCGACGAGCACCTCCAGGCCGGCGACGTGCGGCTTACGATGGGCGGCGAGCCGACGTTCGTCTCGATCGACGACATGGAAAGCGACGAGTGGCGGACCGCCGCCGTCGGCCCGCACAAGCGGCGGCTGGCCGGCGACTTGATGATGCGGCTGAAAAACCGCTGGGCGCCCGGCGGTCTGTTACACCTGGGGCAAGGCAAATGGTACCCCGGCGAGCAATTGCCGCGATGGGCGCTGCGTTGTTATTGGCGTCTCGACGGCCAGCCAATGTGGCGCGACGAATCGCTGTTTGCCGATCCGCTCAAGCTCGGTTCGCAGACGGTCGACGATGCCCGCACCTTCAGCCGCGAGCTCGCCACACGATTGGGTGTGAACCCCGACTTCGTGACGCTCGGATACGAGGACGTGCTCTACTACACTTGGAAGGAACGCCGCCTGCCGACGAACGTTGCCGTACACGACGCGAAGCTTGAAGACAAACAAGAGCGGGAGCGAATGGCCCGCGTGTTCGAGCAGGGAATTACTGCTCCCGTCGGCTGCGTGCTGCCGCTACGGAAGCAGTGGTGGCTGGCGGAACCGAGTTGGGAGAGCGGCAATTGGGTGGTGCGGTCGGACGAGATGTTCCTCACGCCCGGCGACTCGGCGATGGGTTTTCGCTTGCCGCTGCAGTCACTGATGTGGTACAGCGGGGCGAAGGCCGAGCTAATCGGTTACGCGATGGACCCGGTGGAAGCGCGCTTGCCGCTGCCGGAGCACGATCGGCTCCGCGAGGAGCTTTTTTCCCGCAGCGCCGCCTGGGCCCACAAACGGCAGCCGGTGCTCGTGGGCGGCGGTTCGTCGGATGGCGGTGGTCGGCACGGCGGCGAAGGTGCCTTTGAAGGCGTCGGGTCGCTTCAAGGCGGCAATGGCAAGTCGCACGATCCGTTTGCCGATCCGCGCGACTCCGCGCTCCCGCCGAGCGATGATCCTGCTGGCGTGGTCAGGACCGCGCTGTGCGTCGAGCCGCGCGGCGGCGTGATCCACATTTTCATGCCCCCGTTGGATCGGCTCGAAGACTATCTGGAGCTTGTGACCGCGATCGAAGATACGTCGGCGGCGCTCGCCATGCCGATCGTGATCGAAGGCTATCTGCCGCCGCACGACGCGCGGATCGACCACATCAAGGTGACGCCGGACCCCGGCGTGATCGAAGTCAACGTCCACCCGGCACAGGATTGGGAGGAGCTGGTCGAGATCACCACCAGCGTCTACGAAGACGCCCGGCTCGCGCGGCTCGGCACCGAGAAGTTCGACCTCGATGGCAGCCACACCGGCACCGGCGGTGGCAACCACGTCGTCTTGGGCGGCCGCACGCCAAGCGACAGCCCGTTCATTCGCCGGCCCGACTTGTTGCAGAGTCTCGTGGCCTACTGGCACAATCATCCGTCGCTCTCCTACTTGCTCTCGGGCATGTTCATCGGGCCGACGAGCCAATCGCCGCGTGTCGACGAAGGCCGCCGCGATTCGACCTACGAGCTCGGCATCGCGTTCGAGCAAATTCCGCAGGGCAGCAATTGCCCGCCGTGGCTCGTGGACCGCGTGTTCCGGCACTTGCTCGTCGACGGCACGGGCAACACGCATCGCTCCGAGTTCTGCATCGACAAGCTGTTCTCGCCGGACACATCGTCGGGTCGATTGGGCCTGGTGGAGTTTCGCGCGTTCGAGATGCCGCCCCACGCGCGGATGAGTCTCGCGCAGCAAGTGCTGCTGCGGGCACTCGTGGCGCGGTTCTGGGAGCAACCATACCGCGCGCGGCTCGTACACTGGGACACAACGCTCCACGACCGCTTCATGCTGCCCTACTTCGTGCGGCTCGATTTCGAAGACGT
>JANNTD010000322.1:0-17906 GCA_031403315.1 Planctomycetota bacterium | reverse complement strand
CAAATAGAGCCGCCCGCGCTTCGACCTGTCCGGTTGCATCCATTACGCAGGACAGTGGGCCGCGGTTTCCGGTTCGCGGCCAACTCACCTAACTGGGACGAGACGTAAGACAAGGGTGAAGCCGCCCGTCGGCGACCTCTATTCGTATTCTGCGCAACGCGACGAAAAGCACAAGCGAATTGTTCGCGCGTCGCGTGCCACCCTTAAGGAGCGGGCCGGCCGTCACGTCGCGTGGGACACCTCGCCATTTACCAACGCCGGCCGACGAGCCGTCGCCCGATCGTGTCGATCTGTTCAGATGCCCCGCAGTGCCAACCGAAAGCCCTTGCAGCGGCGCGTTCCAGCACGGAAAACGACCCGCTGCTATCGCCGATGCGACTCGCCTTGACCCCGCCGGCCGGCTCGTCTATCCTTCGCGCCGCGCCGGATTGGGCGACTGGACGCTCAAGGCCGGCCGAACTTGGCAGGCATAGGCCGCGTAGTAATACTAATCGGCAGCTTCGGCAAGTGGGCCCTCAGGGGCAGCGCCGGTGTCCGCCGACGGCACGACCGCCCGAACCGTTTTCCGAATCTTTGCTTCGTTTCCGCACCGTTCGCCCGAGGTTGTTGATCAAACGCGACACGCACCGCCGGCCGCGGCGAACAGCCGGTGCAACGCGCGTCGCCCGTCGATGGATCATCGCTATAGCCCGTACAGGACATGCGTTAGCTGCGATCGCTCGCCAGGAGATTTTGTTGAAACCGCGGCCGCGAGCCGCCCGATGTTGGTTGTACTCTCGCACTCGCATTCGCGCAGTACACCAAGCAGCAAGAACAGCCGACCATCCTGAATCGGATTCCTGCTGATCGAGATCATCCGCTCGTCCGCCGAATACCAAATCACCACCAGCGCTCGACGCCACGTCGACCCAGTCGGAGACCGTTACCATGCAGATGCCCAGCCCGATCGGCCCGTCGTCCGCCGGAATCACATCCGCCGGAATCACCAAAGTCCACGGCCCCCACGGCATCAACGCCCCGCATGCTCCCTTCCGCGGCCAGGCCGCCGATGGCGCCGCGAAGACGCAAGCGATCGGCGACAGCGTCACGATCTCACCCGCCGCCGAAGCGGCCATTCAAGCGACCGAAACGGCCGGCATCCGCCAAGACGTGGTCAGCCGCATCCGCTCCGAAATCGCCGCCGGCACTTACGAGACCCCGGCCAAGCTCGACACCGCCCTCGATCGGCTGATCGACGAGATCGGGTAAGCCGCGCGCGAATGTCATGATCGTCGTATCGTCGGGGCAAAAAACGTACCGCGACCACACGGCGGTCACGACGATCTTACGACGCGATGCCATCAGGCAATCTGCAACGGCAATTTGACCGCCGGTAGCGGCCGGGCTAATTTGGCCAATGGGCTCGGCCATTCGTCCTATCCCGGGAGCACTCGCCGTGAACAAGCTCTTTTCCCCCGATGCGCGGATGTTCGGTCTGCTGGTCTGACGCAAGCATCTTACCGATGCGGAGTACATCGAGCGCGTGCGCAAAAACCTACGCATGCAGCGGTGGCTTCGGATCGTTTGCGGCGTGATTGGCTTCGGCATGGTGTGCCTCTTTGCTTTGATGATCCAATGGTTTGTTGGTTTCTTGTGGCAATGGGGCGGCCAACAGGCCGGTCCGGTGGTCGTGTTCCTGGGGGCGATACTCCTCGGATTTAATGTTGGTTGGATGTTCATGGGGTTCGTACACAGCGCCGTCACGATGATCGTTGAATCGCGGCGCGACCGAATGCTGATCGAGTGCTGGGTTTTGTTGCATCAACTGATTGCCGAACGGGACACGGCGGCGGGCGGACTAGCAACCGCTTCAAGCCGCGGCCAAGATGGCGGGGCGATTTAGCTGCAGCATCTTGGTGCGATCCAAGGCGGGGATCGTTACCGCGCCGGCCGCAGTGGGCGGTGGGCGAGGATGATCTTCTTTTGGCCGACGGTGGCGAGTTGGATCGTCGCGTGGCAGGTTTTTTTTGCGATGCATTCTCGGTGGTCGACCCGAATCCGACAGGGTGTTAGAATGTCTCTTGGGGACACGTCGACCAGTGATGCGGATTGTTGAACATGGCCCAAATCGAAACAGTATCTGTCGGACAAGGCGGCGATGTACCCATTCCGCCTTCGATACGCGAGGCGGTTGGCATTGACCCCGGCTCGATTGTGACGCTCGAAGCGCGTAACGGCACGATCGTCATTCGGCCCGTCGCTGGAGAAACGGAAATCTATAGCCCGCAGCGCCAGGCCGAATTCTTGCTCTCGAACGCCGTCGACGCCTCCGACTACGCGGCCGCCTGCGAAGAAGTCCGCAAAATGGGGCTCGACCCGGATCAGATTCTTCATCACCGCCCGGCCGGGGTTTGATCCGTGGACCGGGTGTTTCTCGACGCCAATGTGTTGTTCTCCGCGGCGTACCGCGAAGAGAGCGGCTTGGTGCGACTTTGGCAAATTGTCGATGTCGAATTTGTCACTTCATCGTATGCGGTCCGGGAGGCCGAGCGTAACTTGGCCACGGAAGTTCAGCGACAGCGGCTCAGCGTATTGCTGGCCAATACGACGATTGTCGGCAACGCAGCCGCTTGCGACTTGCCACCAGGACTCACCTTGCCGGAAAAAGATGCGCCGATCCTCGCGGCGGCCGTCCAGGGAGGTGCCACGCATTTGTTGACGGGCGACAAGAAACCCTTCGGACCCTTGTTCGGCCAAACCGTGGACGGCGTTCTGATCCAACCGCCGGCCGCCTACTTAGCAGATCGCACAGAAAGGCCCCAACAAGATCACTTGCCCGCATGATCGGCGCAGGCTTTCGCCCGCTGCGCCGGATGGATGAGACATTCGTTACCTTGCCGGCCGCAGCAGGCTATGGGAGAGGATGATTTTCTTTTGGCCGACGGTGGCGAATTGGATTGTCGCGCGGCGGTTTTTGTCGGCGCCCGAGAGGGCCACGATCTTGCCTGGGCCGTATTCGGGGTGCATCACCGTCATGCCTTGCTGGAAGACGTCGGGGGAAACGCGGGGCGGGGCGGGAGCAGATTCCTCGACTGCTTCGCGTGCGAGTGCTGCGGCTGTCGTGATCGCTGCCGCGGCGACGGTGTAGGTGGAGTTGTCACTGGAAGCCGACTCGACCGATACTTCCACAAGCTGCCAATCGACAGCCGCCGACTCGCGCTGCTCACCTTCGGCGATCCAATCTTCCGTCGATTCTTCTTCATCCCAAACATCGTGCTTCTCAAGCTCCTGCTTGGCGAGGTAGGCCGTTGCCTCGTCGACGAGCTCCAGCTCCTCGCGGGGCATCTCCATCAGGAACGAGCTCGGGATCGTCCGCCGCCGGACGCCGCGGAAGTCGCGGGTGATGGCATAGGAGAGGCGCAATTCGTCCTTGGCGCGCGTCAGGCCCACGAAGGCCAGTCGGCGTTCTTCTTCCAGCTCGTCCGGGTGCCGGCCGACGCGTTCGTGCGGCAACACACCGTCTTCGACCGCCACGATGAAGACCACGGGAAACTCGAGGCCCTTTGCGGCGTGGAGCGTCATCAGCGTCACTTTGTAGGTGTCGGTCTCCCAGCCGTCGGTCTCGTTCACCAGCCACGCCCGTTCGAGATAGGCTTCGAGCTGACCGCCCGCGGCACCGTCGGTTTCCGGCCGTTCAGTCCGCTGCTCGGCGTCGAAGCCGCGAGCGTCGGTCAACAATTCCTCGATGTTGGCGAGCCGATTTTGATCTTGTTCATCGTCGCTTTCGGCCAGTGACGCCCGATAGCCCGACGCTTCGAGCACGGTGCCGATCACTTCTTCGACATCCCCGTGGGCCACAGCAGTGATGCGGTCGACAATCTCCACAAACGCGAGCACCTTCGCCGCGACCGCCTTCGTCAGGCCGTCCACCAGCGCCGCATCCCGGGCCGCTTCCAACAGCGGCATGCCGAAGCGGAAGGCGTGCTCGTTGAGCCGGTCGATCGTTTTTTTGCCGATGCCGCGGGGCGGCGTGTTGACCGTTCGCTCGAACGCGATGTCGTCCCGCGGATTGTTCACGAGCTGGCAGTAGGCGAGCACGTCCTTGATTTCCTTGCGGGCATAAAATTCCTGACCGCGGACCATCTGGTACGGCACCTTCGCCCGCCGCAGCGCCTGCTCCACCACACGCGACAGGGCATTCACGCGGTAGAAGATGGCGAAGTCGCTCGGCTTGCGGCGGCCGGCGGCAATCGCGTTCGCGATCTGCTCGGCGATCGCAGCCGCCTCGTGATTCTGGTCGGCGTAGAGCGTCAGCCGCACCGGCGCGCCCTCGTCGTTCTCGGTCCACAGCCGCTTCTGCTTGCGGCGGAGGTTGTGGCCGATCAGCGCGTCGGCCATCCGCAGGATCCGCTTCGAGCTGCGATAGTTTCGCTCCAGCCGCACGATCCGCACGTTCGGGTAATCGTGCTCGAACTCGAGGATGTTATTGAGGTCCGCGCCCCGCCAACCGTAGATCGACTGATCGGGATCGCCGGTAACCGCGAGATTTGGGTAGTCCGACGATAGCGCCCGCAAGATGACGTACTGCGCTTTGTTTGTGTCCTGGTACTCGTCGACGAGCACGTAGCGGTAGCGCTCGTCGAGCTCGGCACGAATCTCCGCATGGTCGTAGAGCAACTGGGCTACGTGCAACAAGAGGTCGTCGAAGTCGACGGCCGCCGAGGCCAGCAACCGCTCCTGGTAGCGCGGATAGACTTCGGCCACGACGTGGCTCAGCGTGCTCCCCGGCTTAGGCTCGTAGCGGTCGGCGGTGATGAGCTTGTTCTTCGCTCCGGAGATCGCCTCGGCCAGCCGGTCGGGCGTGAAATGGAGCGTTTTGATGTTGTGGGCTTCGATTACCCGCTTGATGGTCTGCCGGGCGTCGTTCGTGTCGTAGATCGTGAAGTTGGGCGCGAGGCCGACGAACTCGGCATACTGCCGCAACAGCCGGGCCCCGAAGCGATGGAACGTGCTCAGCCAGACCCGCATCCCGGGGGCGAGCTCGGCCACGCGGCGCTGCATCTCGTCGGCCGCCTTGTTGGTAAACGTGAGGGCGAGAATCTGCGACGGTCGGACGCCAGTCGAGAGCAGGTGGGCGATCCGGTGGGTAATGACCCGCGTCTTGCCGCTCCCCGGCCCGGCGAGCACCAACAGCGGCCCATCGCGGTGGAGAACAGCCTCGCGCTGTGGTTCGGTAAGCTGATCGAGGAGCGGATCCATATGCCTTTATCATTCCGCAGCGATGTCGGTTCGTACATCCCCTCCCGGCGCGGTCTCTCGGTCGCGCTGCTAGCAGCGGCCGGCGGCGCGACAAGATTTCGCAAAAAACGCTATCGCTGCGGCGGAAAGTTGGTATACTTCCGGGCGAACAGGGGCGGCGCAAGTGCGCTAGGGACTCTTTAGCCGGCAAGACAGCGGCCAGGACGCCCGCCCCCGTCCCCGCCGCACCACCATCGCCATAGGGAGGGAACCCACCATGACCCGCGTTCCGCTAAATCGTGCCTTCGAAGATCTGCAAGACGTCCGCCAACGCCTCGAAATGAGCACCGCCGAAATCGGCCTCGCGGTGCGAACCACCAACTGCCTCGAAGAGCGGGGCGTGTTCACGGTGGACGACCTCTTGCAATGCACCCGCGAAGACCTGTTGAGCATTTCGAACTTCGGCGAGAAGACGCTCGAAGAGGTCTATAAATCGCTCGAAGGTGTCGGCTTCTATCGGCCGGGCCGCCGGCCGGTTGCGGTCGCCTAGTGCCGCGGTTATTTGGTGGCCGTCGGATGGACAATCCGGTCCGTCCCGCGGCGTCGATGTGACGGACAAGATTGTCCATCCTACCTGTGCGCCTGCTACAATGGGCCCCCATGGCGCCACGTCTGCGATTGTTCGTCAAGAAACGCGGCCAGCGACGCACCGGCTCACGCTGGTACGGTACGCTGGCTGTCGCGGCGCTCGACTTGGCGCTCGTGGCCATCGGCGCGGCGGGTCTCTACTGGCTGCTCGCCCACGTGCTCCTCGCGGAAAAGGAGACATACGGCTGGTTTGCTTGGGCCGCGATCGTGATCCCGATCGCGCCGATTGGCTATGGCGTGACCGATCTGATCGTCCTCGTTTGGCGGAATCTGGCGTCGACCGAGCGGCGGGCGGCCGCCGTGCAAATGGCGACCGACTGGGAACTACCGGGCATGGGTCCGCACGCCGCTCGGACGTCGCTTCCCGCAGTGCCGCCAATCGATGAGGTCGTCGACAGTGCCGGCGTGCGGCTGGCCTACCGATTGCCGAGCGACGCTGCGTCGGGCCAGATGTCGTTCGCCTTGACTTTCGTGTCCGTCATTTGGAACACGCTGGTCGCCGGCTTCGTTGTGAGCTTGGTCCGCGACTATTATCAGGGCGAACTCAATTGGCGACTCGCATGGTTGGTCGTGCCGTTCGCGCTCGCCGGCGCCTGGTCCGTGTTTGCACTAGTGCGGCAGATTCTGCTCACCGCCGGCACCGGTACGACGCTCCTCGAAATCGCCGAACATCCGCTCTATCCCGGCCAAAAATACGAAGCCTTCCTGTCGCAGACTGGCCGGCTGCAGGTCCGCTGGTTCCAGGTGCAACTTGTGTGTGAGGAACGAGCCACGTATCCGCAAGGAACCGACACGCGGACCGACACCGCGATCGTCCACCGTGAGACGGTGTTCAGCGAGCGAAAATTCGAGATTCCGCCCGGCGGTGCGTTCGAGACGCACTTTACCGTGGCCGTCCCGACTGGCGTGATGCATTCGTTTTCGGCGGCTCACAATGCCGTCTCGTGGATGCTCGTGGTCCGCGGCCGGATGGCTCGCTGGCCCGAGTTTGAACGGCACTTTCCGCTCTACGTCTTCCCGCTGCCGGCGACACCAGTCGCGGCAGCCACAGCGATCTCTCCGCGCCGCATCGAACAGGGCTCCGTATGATCGAAGCACCACCGATCACGCTGAAACTCGATTCCGCGGCGGGCGAATATCAACCCGGCCAGCGGTTGAGTGGCCACTTCATGGCCGAGGGCGCTGTACCGTGGATGGTGCGTTCGGCGGAGCTTTCGATCCTCTGGTACACCGCGGGAAAGGGCGACGAGGATTTCGCCGTCCACCATTTCGAGCGCTTCGTCGACGAGCCGGGCCGGCCGCTCGATCTGCGGCTGCCACACCGCTTTGCCACCGCCTTGCCGGCCAGTCCTCTCAGTTACGACGGTCGGATTGTCAAAGTCTGTTGGTGCGCGCGGCTGCGCATCTATCCACAGCAAGGGCCAGAGACGCTCACCGAGGCGGTCTTCCGCTTGGGTGATGTCTCGGCCGCGCCGGCGGAAGCATGACTCAATCCAACGACATGAATGGGCGGTTCCCCTCGCGGCATGCGAATCCATTCGCCACCTGTTGGACGCGACCGGGAGCGTTACCGTTCCAGTTCCCCACGGGCGTGAGTGCCGAACAATTGGTCGTGCAACTAGCGGCCACCAATTGGCGCGGCGAAATTGTCGGTCCGCATGGTTCGGGCAAGTCGACGCTCGTCGAAACGCTGAAGCCCCACTTAGCAGCCGCGGGCCGGAGTCTCGCTTGCATCACGCTCCGCGAAGGTCAGCGGCGCCTCCCCACCGACTTCGTCCGCAAGTCGCTGGCGTCTGCGCGACCTCTGCTAATCGTCGATGGTTACGAACAACTCTCTTGGCTCAGCCGAATTCTCCTCACATGGCGCTGCCGCCGTGGGGCAGCCGGCTTGTTGGTCACGTCGCACACACCAATCGGACACCCGCTGCTCTACCGCACGCGAGCGAACCTGCAGCTGGTCGAACAACTAGTGTCCACTCTCACGGCGAGCAATTCATCGCCCGTTTCGGCGGCCGACGTCGTTGCTAGCCATGCCTGCCATGGCAGCAATCTGCGCGAGCTCTTGTTCGCGCTCTACGATCGCCACGAAGCCCTCACCGCCGCCGAGGGAGCGACGGCGCGAACTGCCGCCGCAGCCCCCGCGTAACGATCGCGGACACGATTCCGCCCGTTGGACGTGGGTCCGAATATGCCGCAACGGCAAGACAGCAACAACGATGACGATGCTGCGGCGCAAGCGATGTTGCGATTTTGCAGCACTTGCCGCCCGAGCGTTGTATCTCGTCAACCCGCACGACCTGCCGGCCGCTCGTAGTATAGAGTTCATTAACACCGGGTCGGTCGGCTCTATTCCCCAGGATGGGGCGCAGCAGCGGCAGCATGCCGCGGCAGGGGCGATGGCTGCGGGGGGTGTCGGCACCGGCTTGGTTTCACCAGCCGGCAGAGTTTGCCGCAAGGTCAGGGTTTGCCCAACACATATTCTCTGCCATTTCGTCATTTCGACTTGGCCGATTATTGCGTTTCGCACGTCGCAAGATTAAACCAAAGGTAGCGAATCTTCCCTCTGTTGAAAGTGAGAGAACCCAGCATGAGTGCTCAATACAAGTTGCGCGCGTTCACGTTGTTGGCGGCCACCGCTTTGTTGGCGGCCGAAGCATCGGCTTACTGTTCGTCGTGCGGTACGGCACCGGTCGCGTATTCCGCCGGCTATGCCGCGCCCGTCGCGTACCAAGCGGCGTATGCGCCCGCTTACACGACTGCGTATGCACCCACTTACACCACGGCTTATGCACCGGCCTACACGACCTACAGCAGCGGCTGGTATCCGGGCTACTGGCTCGGACGGGCGAACCGTTCGATTTGGGGTGTCCCGACCACGACCTACTACGCGCCAACCTATACCGCGGGCTACGCGACCACCGCGTACTACGCTCCGAGCGTTTCGTACGCCAGCTACGCGCCGGCCTGCAGTACCTGCTCGGCAAGTTACGCGCCGGCTTGCAGTACGTGCAGCACCTGCACCGCGAGCTACGCCCCGGCCTGCAGCACCTGCTCGACGTGCGACGCCTGCGCGGCGAGCGGCTCGACTTGTGCGAGCTGTGCGGCTGGAACAGTAAGCCAGGCTACTTACACGGAGACAGTCGCCGCACCGGCTGCGACAACTTATGTTCCGCAGTCAGCTTCTCCAGCCGAACCGACGCCGGTGTTGCCTCCCGATGCGAATGTACCGACGGAACGCACGCCGCGAGAAGCAGAAAAGCCGGCGGCCGCCGACCCGCTGTCGCTGCCGGGGCCAACGGACGAATCGACCGACGACAGCGCGACCAACTTGCAGGCACCGAAGTTGTTCGATCCGAATGATCGCACCGCCGAACGTCACATGGCCCCGGTTTGGACCGCCGTTTATCACCGAGTGAGCGGCGCCGGACCAAGCGCGCAACCGATCTCGTGGCAGCAAGCCGAACGCGATGCCGCCGGCTGGACGAGCGCGTCGGAGTAATCGCGTGTACGTTAGCCTTTCCAGGCTGACGCGATGTGCGCGGCCGAGCGAATCATGTCAGGCTGGAAAGCCTGACGTACCTACCGCGCGATCAGCACCGAGCAGGGCGCTTCACTGACGATCCGCGCCGACGTGCTGCCAATGAGCAGCCGCTCGACGGCGCTTTGTCCGCGGCTGCCGACGACGGCCAGATCGATTTTCTGCCGCGTGATCATTCCCAGTATCTGTTCGCCCGGATTTCCCTGAGCGACGATGGCCTCGGTCGCGCGGAAGATTTCTGGCAGCCCGGTTTGAAATCTCTGCAGATCGTCGACTGCTTGGGCGAGTTGTTGCTCGTATTCTTTTTGCCAGGCCTCGGCCATCGCCTGCACGTCGGCGTCGCGTTGGATGGGTTGGAGCCAGTCCGGCAAATGATGCACGAACATGGGCGGCACGACGCTGATCACCCAGCCCCGCGCGCCGTCCGGCCAGGAAACCTGCCCCACGAGCGCCGCGATCCGCTCGCCAAATTCCGAACCATCGTAGGCCGCGAGCACACGGAAGGTGCCGTCCGGCGTGCCGGCAATCTTCTCGCTCCCGTGGCCGCCAGCAGTCTTTACCACGAGCACCGGCACTCGGGCCGAATGCACGACGGCCCGGCTGACGCTACCCAACAGAAACCGCTCGAACAGGCCGGTGCCGCGGAAACCTACCGCGACTAGATCGACCCCCCGCTCGTCGGCCGCCTCCAGCAAGCTCGCGCCCGGCGAGCCCGTGAGTTCGAGCCGCTCAGCCCGCGGCTGCCAGGCCTCGGGGAGCCGGATCACTGCCTCATCGAACACGGCACCGCTGAGTGCACCTTGGGCCCGAGCTGCCACGCCGGGGTCGAGCTGCTCGTCACCGAGAAACGGCACGGGTGGCGAGACATAGGCCAAGACCAGTTTGTCGCGCTCAACCGACAAGAGCCGGCCGACGAACGTAACCGTTGCCAGCGAATTCGACGAACCATCGACACCCACGAGAACTTTCATCCGCGCAAGTCTAACCGACCCCAGGAAGCTCCGGTAGCCGCACATCGAGGACCCCGATAAAATGCCGCCAGATTGAAATGCCGCTGCACGATACGAACCCAACGGAGGTCGGAAGCGTAGTGACGCCGACGCCCTCCATCCTTCCCAGGGAACCACTATGAGCCACGCCACCCGCCCGGCCGCCGCCCTCCTGCTCTCGATCCTGACCACGCTTTCCTCCGCCTCTGCCAACGACTGGCCGCAATGGCAAGGCCCGCATCGCGACGGCATGACCGAAGAGCAGGGCCTCTCGAAGTCGTGGCCCGAAGGCGGGCCAAAGCGCGTCTGGCTCTTCGAGAAATGCGGCTATGGCTACGCCGGCTTCTCGATCGTCGACGGGAAACTGTTCACGATGGGCGGCCGCGACGATAAGTGCCAATTGATCGCCCTCGATGCGAACACGGGCGAAGAACTCTGGTTCGTCGACCTCGGTCCGATGCTGGAAAATGATTGGGGCGGCGGACCGCGCTCGACGCCGACCGTCGAAAACGGACTCGTCTACGCACTCGGTGGCAAGGGGACATTGGTCTGCGTCCGTGCCAAGGACGGCAGCGAAGTCTGGCGCACCAATCTCATCGACGACCTCGCCGGCACCGAGCCCAATTGGGGCTACGCCGAATCGGTGCTCCTCGACGGCGACCTCTTGCTATGCACACCCGGCGGCGAAGATGGCGCGATCGCCGCTCTCGACAAGGCCACCGGCAAGGTCCGCTGGCGGGCCACCGAACTCGACGACACGGCCCACTATTCGTCGATCCTCCGCGCCGAGATCAACGGCCAACCGCAGTATGTGCAGTTGCTCGAGAAGCGGCTGGTCGGCATCTCACCGGACGACGGTCGGTTGCTCTGGCAGTCCGAGTTTCCCGGCCGCGTGGCCGTGATCCCCACGCCGATCGTCCAGGGCAACAAGGTCTTCGCCACGGCCGGCTACGGCGCCGGCTGCTCGCTCGTCGAGATCAGCCCCGCGAACGAAGCGACCGAGGTCTACGACGAAAAAGCCCGTAAGCTCATGAAAAACCACCACGGCGGCGTGATTCGAGTCGGCGACTACCTCTACGGCCATTCCGACGGCAGCGGCTGGCTCTGCATGGACTTCGCCACCGGCGAGCAAAAGTGGCGCGAACGCGAAATCCTCAGCAAAGGCGCCATCGCTTATGCCGACGGGATGTTCTATTGCATTGGGGAAGACGACGGCCAGGTCGCCCTGATCGATGCTTCGCCGGAAGGCTGGCAAGAGCACGGCCGCTTCACGCTCGACCCACAAACCAAGATCCGCTCCGACCGCGGCAAAATCTGGACCCACCCCGTAGTCGCCAACGGCAAGCTCTATTTACGCGATCAGGACTTGGTGTATTGCTACGACGTGAAGGCGGAGTAAAGAATAAAGAAATTGCAAAATGCAAATTGCAAAATGTTAAATGCGGAGGAAGGACCTCAGTTCTGCATTTTTCAATTTGCAATTTTTATTTTTCATTTTGCAATTCTTCGTCCGCCTTGCTTTCCTTCGCGTTCGCCTTCTCCTTCAGCACCGGCTTGAGCACCAACCGCACCGGTGTGCCCAGTGGCGGAATCCGCTCCGTGAACGCCTCAAACTCGAGCGCATCGTTCGACTGCGAGCTTTCGACCGGGATATCAATCGCTGCGGTGCCGAAGTTCGAGACGCAGATGAAATCGCCCCCTTCGGCCTGGTAATACTGCTTGCCGGTTTCTTCGTCGGTCCAGAAGCGGCTGCCGGCGAACACCCAGGGGTACGTCATCGCCTTGCCGGTCTTCATGTCGCGGATCCAGTCCTGGGCCTTGGCCGTTTGCGTTTTTCCGTGTTCATCGCGCCACTCGACCGAGACGTCGATCTCGGTCCCCGTGGGCGGCTTGAACTCGGGCACGAATTGGGCCGGATGGCCGGGCTCCGCACCGAGTCGCAACAGGCCCGCGTGGACCAGAAACGCCTGCGTGTCGGCGGTGACGACCGATTCGTGCTCCTTGGTATTGCGGATGCAGGCAAACATTTCGAGCATTCCGCGGCGGAGCGAGATTTGACCGTCGACGAGCACCGCGCCCCGCTTGGCGTCGACCCAGACGTCGTACTTCGGCGAGAGGCGGGTGGTTCCCTCCGGCGCGGGGAGCTTCGGCGGCGGCACCGGGGCGGATTCCTCCGCAATGGCGAGACTCATCGCCGCTAGCCAACCAATCGCCAACAACCCGGGCCACAGAACACGTTTGCGAAATTCCATCAACGCAATTCCTAGGTTCGCTTGCGGTTTAGCTTTCGCAGGAAGGGTTCCTGGCCGACAATTCGCTCGCTCCTTGCTCCGTCCACCGCGACTCTTGTAAGATACTCCCCGCGGACACGACCGTCCATCAGACCCCGAATCGACCAGTTGGAATCGGATGCCCATGGCCATCGCCTTTACGGACCAGCCTACCAGCGGTCCCTTCCATCGTACAACGCTGTGGCATCGCACGGCCCCCCGCGAACTCTTCAAGGCCTGGTTCTCCGGCGACGATGAGCACCGTTGGGCGGTATGGAAGAAACATCTCGCGCGGCGGAAGAAGCCGGAACCGCTTGAATTCCTGGTCGGCAAGCGGCCGCCAATTTTTTGGGGTTGGCCCGCTGCCTGGCGGCGTGATGAGATTGCGGGCGCCAGCAGCCCGCTCGCCCGCTCCAACGCGGTCAACGTGGCCAGCCGCGCCAACCACGTCGAACTGCCACAAGCGCTCGAGACCGTCGCGGCCGCGTACGCCTTGCCGGACCTCGCCAAGGAATTGCCGGCCGGCACGTGGTGGAGCCTGGCCGAAACGCTGCATCGCCTGGCCGGCGAAGCGCAACACCTCCGCGTCGACGCCGCACACGATCCGGAGAACATCGTCCGCCAGCAACTTTTCGCCGGAGAGTTGCCACTGGCTCTCAGTTACTTGTTTCCGGAATTGCAACCGATGCGCGCACTCCGCCACCAAGCCCGCCAAGCGCTTTCCGAAGGTATCATCGCGGTCACCGATGGCGAGGGCTTGCCGCACGCCCGGTTGCTGCCGGTGCTCGGTCCGCTCTGGGCGTGCTGGACCCGTTGCCAGACGATTGGCGAGCAGTTTCACCGCGGCGCCTGGTCGCGCGATGCCGAGAACCAATACCTGTGGCTTGTGCGGCGAATGATTCGACTCGTCGACGCGGGCGGCCGCCTGCCGCTCGATGAAGGCGAAACCGACGACCAACCGAGCTTGAAGCCGATCCTTGCGGCCGCGCTCGAAATGGTTGGCGACGCGGGAGACGCCGCAGCCGCCGCGGTCGCGATCTCAAAATCGATCGTGCCAAAGTCGCTGAAAATTGTTCCCAAAAAGCAGCCCGATGCCTCGCTGGAATCGGCCTGGTCCTGCCTGGCCGTGCTTTCCGGCGGTTGGTCGCCTGCGACGCCACGGCTGACGGTCGCCTTTGCCGACGAGCCGCTCCATTTCGAGCTATGTGCCGGCGGACGGAAAATCTTCGCCGGCAATTGGACCATGACGACGGTCTGCGACGGCCAGCCCATCAGCCCGATCGGCGCGTGGCAAGAGCTCTGCTGGCAAAGCGACAAAAAGTGCGACTTCCTCGAGCTCGGCGTCGAGCTCGCCGAGGGCGTGCAACTCGAACGGCAGATCGTGCTCTCGAAACGCGACAACGTGCTGTTGGTCGCCGACGTCGTTTCCGCCAAGGACCGTACGCCGCACAAATTACGCCATTCGTTTAGCCTGCCGCTCGCCCGCCGTGTGGTTTGGCTCCCCGAAACGGAGACTCGCGATGGCGTACTCGTTGCCAACAAGCAGCAGACCGCCGTGCTGCCGATCGGCTTGTTCGAGTGGCGGAGCGATCCCCGCGGTGGCACGCTCACCAGCGAGAGCGGCCGACTCACGCTAGCCGAAGCGACCACTGGCCGATCGCTGTATGCCGGACTGATCATTGACCTCGACCCGGCGCGGTCGAAGAAATGTCGCACCTGGCGTCAACTGACCATCTCCGAAATGCTCCAGGTCGTGCCGCGCGACCTCGCGGTCGGCTTCCGCGCCCAGTCGGGCGACGACCAGTGGCTCGTCTACCGTTCGCTCGGCCCGGCCGGCAATCGCAGCGTGATCGGACAAAATATTTCGTCCGAGTTTTACGCTGGCCGCTTCAAGGAGGAAGATGGGCTCGTGGCCGAGTGGATCGAGATCGAAGCCGAGGGTAGTTGAGCAGACAAGTGTCATGTCAATTGCCGACAACTTGCGGCGGGTGCGGGAGCGGATCGCCCAGGCGGCCGAGGCGGCAGGTCGACGTGCAGACGAGGTCACTCTCGTTGGCGTGACGAAGTACGTCGGCGTACGTGAAGCGGCCGAGCTTGTGGAAGCCGGTTGCACCGACCTTGGCGAAAGCCGCCCCCAAGAACTCTGGACGAAGTCGGCCGAACTCGCGACCGGCGAGCTCGCTTCAGCGAGCGGGAAAACTGGCCGCGAGATTCGTTGGCACCTAATCGGCCACCTCCAACGCAACAAACTCCGCCGCACACTCCCCCTGGTCTCCCTGATCCACAGCGTCGACTCCGAGCGACTCCTTGCCGCCATCGACGCCGATTGGCAAACTCTGACGGCTGCGTCAGCCAAACCTGCGACCCCCATCCGCGTGCTCTTGGAAGTAAACACCTCGAGCGAAGCCGCCAAACACGGCCTTGCGCCGCATGAAGTCGAACCAATCCTCGCCGTCGCCAGCCAGTTTCCCCGCGTCGAGATTTGTGGTCTGATGACGATGGCCGCCTTGGAAGGCGGCCTCGCCGTCGCCGCACGAAACTTCGCCACGCTCCGCGCGCTCGCCGATCGCTTCCATTTGAAGGAGCGCTCGATGGGCATGAGCGGCGACTTCGAAGTGGCCATCCGCGAAGGCGCCACGATCGTCCGCGTCGGTTCCGCGTTGTGGGAATAAATCCATTCGCGTCGGCGGCCACGCCGAATCAAATTGATATCGCCCTAATAAGCTAAACCGCAAGCGAATGCGTTGACCGTCCACGAACTGCAGACCCCCATGCCCACGATCCAACAACTCTCCCCGAGCGTGGTGAACAAGATCGCCGCCGGCGAGGTGATCGAGCGCCCGGCAAGCGTCTTGAAGGAGCTGCTCGAAAACTCCGTCGACGCGGGAGCCACGCGGATCGACGTGACGGTCGAGCAGGGGGGCGGCGAGCTGATCCGCGTTGCGGACAACGGCTGCGGCATCGCGGCCGACGAACTCGCGCTCGCCGTCGCCAGCCACGCCACCAGCAAGATCCGCCAGGCCGACGACCTGTTCAGCGTCCGCACGCTCGGTTTCCGCGGCGAAGCGCTGGCCTCGATTGCCGAAGTCAGCCGGCTTATCCTCCGCAGCCGCACCGCGGAAGCAGAAAATGGTGCCGAGCTCGAAATCGTCGGCGGCCAGCCGCAGCCAATCGCTCCCGTCGGCTGTCCGGTCGGCACCACGATCGAGGTGCGGAACCTGTTCTTCAACACGCCGGTGCGGCACAAGTTCCTCCGCTCGACGCAGACCGAGATGGGCCACACGACCGAGGCGCTCACGCGCTTGGCGCTCGCCCATCCGCACGTCCACTTCACCCTCTCACACAACGGCCGGCTGGTGCAAGACCTCGCGCCGGTCGACGATGTCCGCCAACGCGTCGCCGCCTTCTTCGGCCAGGAGATCGCCGACGATCTCATCGAAATCAACAGCGAGTCGGATGGCGTCACGCTCGCCGGCTTCGTTGCCAACCCGATGCACAGCCGCGCGACCGGCCGGATGCAGTACTTGTTCCTCAACGGCCGGACGATCCGCGATCGCTCGTTGCAGCACGCGCTCGGCGAAGCCTATCGCGGCCTGCTCTTGACCGGCCGGCAGCCGATTTGTTTCCTGCGACTCGACATGCCGCCCGAGATGGTCGATGTGAATGTCCATCCGACCAAGCAGGAAGTCCGCTTCCAGGACGGCGGCCGGCTCTACAGCCAGTTGCTCGGCACGCTGCGAACGAAGTTTCTCACCACCGATCTCACCGCCCGCGGCAAGTCGCCCGCGAACTGGCCGGCATCCACGGGCGACGATGTCATTGAGGAGAGTGGCGCGGTCAGCCAACTCGTCCACTGGGCGAAGGAGCAACTCGGGCAGCAGCCGCGCGAATCCGTTGGCACATCGCATGGTCCCCCACATTTCGGCGAGCCGTTGCGGTTGCACCGCCTCGACGCGTCGCCGTTCCAACCATTTGACATGCAGCACGCGGCGCAGGCTCACCACGAAGACGCCAGCGATCGGCCGGCCGCGTTGCCAGAATCGCGGAACGCGCTGCAAGTCCACAACCGCTACCTCGTCGTCGAAACCGAGGTCGGCATCGAGGTGATTGACCAGCATGCGCTCCACGAGCGAATCCTGTACGAGCAGCTGCGCGACCGCGTGCTCGCCGGCGCGCTCGAGTCCCAACGACTGCTGGTGCCCGAGCCGGTCGACCTCGCGGCTTCCGAAACGGCGGCAGTGCTCGAACAAACGGAGCTGCTCGCGCGGCTCGGCGTCGAGGTCCAACCCTTCGGCGGCGAGACGGTGCTCGTGTCGAGCTACCCCGCAATGCTCGCCAATTGGCAACCGGCCGAGATCCTCCGCGACCTCGTCGAGAAGCTGCTCGCGGGTGGGCGCGAGCCCGAGCCCCGCGACCTCTTGGATGAGCTGCTGCACATGATTGCCTGCAAAGCCGCCGTGAAATTCGGCGACCGCCTTACGCCCGAGGAGGTCGACGCACTGCTGGCGCAGCGGCATTTGGCCCAGGATTCTCATCACTGTCCGCACGGCCGGCCCACGGCCCTGGTTTTTACCCGCGAAGACCTCGATCGGCAGTTCAAACGGATTTGATTCGCGGCCGATTTTCGAGGAAAATGAACCTGGGGGCGGCAACTGGCGACCTGTCAGGTCGCGGCTATTCCTCCCTGACCCCCGCATCCTCAATCCTGCATCCTCTCCCATGATTTGCGTCAGCATCGGCCGTAGCCGTCACAAGCACATGCTCGCCGAGCATCGGCACCTCTGTGAGCAGGGGGCCACGCTCGTCGAGCTGCGCCTCGACTACATCAGCTCCCGCGTCAACATCCAGCGGCTGCTGAAAGACCGGCCTTGCCCAACGATCGTCACCGTCCGCCGCGAGCAGGACGGCGGCAAGTTCACCGGCGACGAGGACGCCCGCCTCCGCATGCTCCGCGAGGCGATCGCCAACGGCGTCGAATACGTCGATCTCGAAGAGGACATCGCGGGCGACATCCCCCGCTTCGGCAAAACAAAGCGGATCGTCAGCTACCACAGCTTCCGCAACACGCCCGATAATTTGCGCGAGCTGCACGATCGGCTCAAATCCAAAGACGCCGACATCGTCAAGATTGCCACGATGGCCAACCAGCCGCGCGACAACGTCCGCGTGCTCGAGATGATGCAGGAGAGCGACGTGCCGACCATCGGCATGTGCATGGGCGACGTCGGCACGCCGTCGCGGATC
>JANNTD010000321.1:0-3212 GCA_031403315.1 Planctomycetota bacterium | reverse complement strand
GTCGTCGCTTGTTCGGCGGCGTATTTGTAGGCGATGCACCAGCGTGGGAAGCGGCTGGTATAGCCGAGGCGTTCTTGGTGGTCGTAGCGGTCGACGCGGACGACCATGCCGTCGACGCCATACGGAAGCTTCGCCCGCTCTGCTTCGAAGCCCTGGATCACGCGCCAAACCGTATCGATCGAGTCGCAATTCTTGGATCGCGGGTTCGTGGCGAGGCCCCAGGCGGCGACGGCGTCGAGGAATTCGTCGTGTGTGGTGAAAGCCCCTCCCTGGCCCTCCCCAGAAACGGGGAGGGAGGAATGTTGGAATTCGCCGCGGCCGTGGGCCATGAATTGGAGTCGGCGCTCGGCGACGATGCGCGGGTCGAGCTGCTTGAGCGTGCCGGCGGTGGCGTTGCGGGGGTTGGCGAATGGTTCTTCGCCGGCGGCGACGAACGCGGCGTTGAGTCGCTCGAACTCGGCCGTTGGCATGTACATCTCGCCGCGAATTTCGAGCACGTCGGGGACGGGGCACTTCTTGTGCTCGCGCAAGACGAGCGGCACGGCACGGACGGCGCGGATGTTTTGCGTGACGTCATCGCCAAGGACGCCGTCGCCGCGCGTGGCGGCGAGAACTAATTTGCCGCGCTCGTAGCGGAGACTGATGGCGACGCCGTCGACCTTCGGGTCGACGAAGTAGCCGCCGTCGACGGGGTAGCCGTCTTCGTCGGCTTTCTCGAGCAGCGTGTCGCGTTTCTCGCGAAATTCGTCATGCCGAGCCTCGAGCTTTTGGCGGGCTTGAATCGCGGCCTTGTCGCGATCGCCCTTGAGATCGGCGAGTTCGGCTTCACCGGCCGAGAGCTCCGCATCGATCTTGGCGAGCTTGGCATCGACGGTTTCGAACGTGCGGGCGGCCCACTTGCGGAGCGACTCGACGTCGTACGTATTGTCGATCGAGTACATCGGCCGCGCGTGGGCGACGGTCGTGAAGCCTTCGATCGGCATGCCGGCGACGCGCTGCGTGGGGCTGTCGGGCGTGATCAGCTCCGGGTTGGCCGTTTCTAGATCGCGGAGCTCAGCCAGCAACATGTCGTAGTCTTGGTCTGAAATGATCGGCGCGGCATCGACGTAGTAGCGCCGGTCGTGCTCGCGGATTTGGTCGCGGAGGTGCTCGATTTGTTCTTGGACGGATTTCGCCATCAGAGCTATTTTAGCGTCGTTTGGGGGTGCTGACGACGCCGCAGGTGCCGTGTCAGTAACCACTTTTGACGTCTCACTGTCGCAAGGGTTATACTCCGTGCAATCCGTCGCTTCGTTCCGGTGGCGCACGTCTGTTTTTTCGTGAGGCCGGGTTTCATTGCGATAGGTATAATTACGATATGACCACTGACCAGTTTCGAGCGATGCTACACCAGCAGCCGTTTCGGCCTTTCACCATTCGCATGGCCGATGGGCGAGCGTTTGAGGTTGCCCACCGAGACTTCGTCGCTATGTCACCCACGGGCCGTACGGTTTTCGTGTATCAAGACAACGAGAATTTCAGCGTACTTGACTTGTTGCTCATGTCAGAACTACAGGTCGTCAATGGACATCCTGCCTAACTAGCCGCGGCAGTTGAACCACCGGTCTAACGCGGTTTCGCGACTTTGCGTCGGTGTGCAAGGAACACGTCATTCGCCCATCAGAGATCGCAATTTGATGTCCAATCTGCTGTCCGTTATAGAGCGTGTGCGAAGGAATCAAGCTGACGAGTCCGACTGGCTCTACATTGCGGGAACCGCCGAAAACCTCACACTGCAAACTGAAGCTGACCTTGGTTGCTCACAGTTTGACGAAAGCGTTGATGAAGAAATTGAACCTGATGGGTTTGCCGAACGTGGGCTGAGATCGACCATTGACGTGCAGACGTTGGAAGAATGCATTAAATGGGCGGACCAATTTTCGGGTTCACACGACAGTGCGTCTGCGCTAATCGTGATTCGTTACTACATACGATTTGATGCCTATCCGGCGACGCTAACGCCGCCCGATCCTCCATCTCGGGATGAGGTATTGCGCCACCTCGACCGCGAATTTCTTGATCGACTCGGGCCGGAGGATCAATCGAAGAAATGCCGCCGAGATGGATGTGATTGTGGTGTCGTGAAGCTAAGCGTGTTGTGTCGCCGTCACCACTTCGAGAATATTCGAAACCGTCCTTATCCATTCGATGATTGACTGTTTCATGGATCGACTTATCGCTCGCCCGCCTAAGCGGGCTCGATACCGCACTCGGGGACAACGGTGACGTTCTTCCCCGTGGCCGAGTTGGGAATCAGGCAGAGGAACCGCATCGGCTCGTCGCCCGTGTTGCGGAATTGGTGGATGTCGTTGGGGGCGACGAATAGTACGTCTCCGGCGGAGAGCGGGCGTTCCTGGTCGCCGTCGAGGACTGTTCCGCTACCGGCGAGCACGTAGACTTCGTGCTCGTAGTCGTGGAAGTGGTGCGGCGTGTGGCCGCCGGGGGCGACTTCGAACTCGCGCATGGCGAAGTTGGGCGCGTTTTCCTTTTCGCCGACGAGCCAGCGGACGCGGCAGCCGGCGGCGCCTTCCATGGTGACTTCGTTGGCGGGGACTTCTTGGAGTTTTTTCAGTTGCATGGGTTGGTCCTGGTGATGGGACGTGTTCGCGGGCCGCGCTCCGCTCCGTCGCGCTGTCGCTTGGCTGCGCGTCGCGGTTAACGAATACGGGTCGGCTAAATGGTCACTGTCTCCTGTGGGTGGCGCGGCGTTGCCAGAATTCGTCGGTACCGATCGCGCCGAACGTGCAGACGCCCAACAACGCGAGCTCGGTCAGCAGGGCGGTGTTGCCGTGTTCGTGCATCCAGCGCATGAGGGGGTGCTCGGCGACGGTTTCGCCCGTGGCGGCGGCGCGCGACTCGCGAACCGCCATCACGCCGTAAGCCGCGGCGGTGACGACAAACGTCAAGCCGACCAGCACCAGCAGGGCGTAGAACGGGTTGGCGGATTTCCTGGAGAGCTTCATGGCTCCCTAAATTCTATCAAGTCAGGCAGAGTGGTCGGAGGGGGAAAATTCGCGTACATTGAAGGGTTCGGCATGAACCAATTGCGTCACATGGGGATACCTGGCCGTGAGCGAGCGTGTGATCCGACTCCGCGGAGTGGCCGTCAACAATCTGCGGCAGATTGATCTCGATCTCGCGCACCGCCGGCTGATCGTCGTGTGCGGCGTGTC
>JANNTD010000320.1:0-10983 GCA_031403315.1 Planctomycetota bacterium | reverse complement strand
GCCTCACTTGCAGGATGTCGATTTCGTGTGTATGGGGTGACCCACCCAGGTCTATTTAAATGTCGCCGCCATTTTTTTTTTAAAAGTACCCATCTATTGTCTGCGTCCGAATAGCATTCCCGGGCGCCAGAGTGCCATAGTTATTCACCCATGCGAAATCAGATTGAAGCGTGCCTGTACCCGTCACCAAGCCTTCAATGTTAAATTCGTTCGGAAAAAAGTCCTTAAATGCCGCGATGGTGCCGCCGTCGAGCAGTAGCCGACCTCGGTCGGCAACGTATACGTTCTCCGCTTCTATCCTTCCCCCGTTTGAAACCTCGACATCACCAATGGCTTTGTCTGTACCAATTCCTATCCAATCCGAAAGCAAAAGCCGAGAACTTGCTCCGTCAACTACTACCTCGCCATAGCCAGTACGATAAAAAGCGCCACTTATAGATCTTCCACCGACAGCAAGTGCTCCGAGAGAAACTTTTCCCGCGTTGGTGATTGTAAGGTTACCACTTCCGCCGGCACCGAGCGTTACATAGCGATTGATGGCACCAGGAACAGTGAATGTGGAACCAGGTCCATCCACATTCACCGTTCCGACGCCTCCATTTTGCAGGTTTGAGCTGGCACCACCAAGCGTGAACCAATCGTAGGACACCACGTTCAAGACTCCGCCGTTGGAGATATTGATTGTGCCGCGTCCAGTTTTTCCGATGCTACCAAACGTCTGGACGGACATCTGTGCCCCGTTGCCGATATTCAGCGTTGCCGTTCCCGTAGACGCGATAGTTGCCGGGCCGTTAACCGTAAATGATTCGCCAGGCCCGGAAATGGCGACCGTTCCACCGTCCTGCGTATACGCCTCAACTGTGGCCGCGATATCGATGTCAACGGCCCCGCCGTTCACGCTGACATCAAACATCTGTCCGCCATTGCCGTTATTTGGAATTAGAGGGTCCGTACTCCAAGATGACGCATCGGACCAATTGCCAAGCGACCCATCCCATACAGCAACGGCGGCTAGAGCCGTTGTAGCATTCGAGAATGCCAAGCAAGCAAATGAGAGGACGTGGACTAAAACATACTTCGTTCCGAACATGTGATTGAGTTCCTGTCTTCTCTTTTTGAAGCACTCTCCAGCAAACACTTTTAGAGTAAGTCTCTAACGCTTGAAGGATTAGCATCCCGTGCGGCGACTCAGGTTTAGCAACCCTGCCACAAAGCCCAAAGCGGCGAGCGCCAGCGTCGTTGGTTCGGGAACGGGGTCGTTGGTGAGTGAGCCGCTGCCAGCCGCTTCGCCGAAGTGCAATTTCCAGTAGGCGTAGTCAGCCTGATCGACGAACCCAGCGCTGCCGCCGGTCTCATCGCCGTTGCCGTTGAGGTTAAACACTAACCCCAGGTGATCGCGCCAGACGGTGTAGTCGGCCGCGTCGACACGGGCATCAGCGTTGTAGTCGCCGGCGAGAGCGACTGGGGGAAGTTCACTAATGGCAAGGCCCGCGACACCAACAGCGCCACCGGTGACAATAGGTGTAGCTTGAATCGTGATATGACCGGAGGTATCGGCGACAATCACGAGAGCAAACGAATCAAGTGGCGCTGTGGTGCCAATTCCCCCGTTCACCCACAGATTCTGAGGAATTAAGCCCTGGTCGAACGAAATCGGTCCGCCGTTACCGGTGACGGCCACATGGTTGGCGGCGCCAATGGTCGCATCGGTGAGACCGAAGAAATAAATGTGATACGTACGTCCCGCGAGGAGCGACTGCCATTGGAATGTCATTGACCCCGGGATAGACGAACCGTAGGCGTATGTGAAGCCGGACAATCCTGCCAGAGATTGGGTATGAGTTGGCAACGTATTTGCTGTAGGCGTCGCCAGTGTCGTGCCCCTCACGTTGCCGACTCGTGTTATGGCTAAGTCGATTTCTGTGACATTCCCGGCTTCATCGCGAAGGTTTGAAGCAAACGCAGGGATCGATGTTGCTTCGAATTGATTCCAGTTATTGGGAAAAGATCCGCCAGGGAGATCAAAATCGACGCCGATGAGAGCCGCCCGACAGTGTTCCCATGGCATGTTTGCAGCGGCGACCGAAATCGCCAACAACATACTTTTGACGAGATTCCATGAACACGGCAACATACTCTAAGACTCCTTGCTGTGCTATCGCACGATCGGAATTTAACGTGTCGAAACGCATTGCGATCGTTGATGTCAACCTCGCAACCGCTCCCGCAACCCCTTCATCCCCCGCCGCAACAACCCAGCGACGGATTGTTTGGTGCGGCCCATTTGCTCGGAGATCGCTTCCAACTGCCAACCCGTCAAGTGCTTGAGCTCGACGGCGTGGCGTTGTTCGTCGGGCAGTTCCTCCAAAGCCTCGGCCAATCGCAACAGGTCTTCGCGCCGGATCGCCTTGTGGCGCACCGAGGAGCCTTCCACGGCAAGCATCGCCTCCAGGCGGTGCGACGAATCGTCTAGCGCGTCGTTCAGCGAACGCTCGGATCCGACATCCCGCTTGCCGCTACGGAACTTGCGCAGTTCCTGAGCCAGCGTGGTGGCCAAAATTTTCCGCAGCCAAGCCGTCTGCTCGGCGTCGGTGCTGCCGCGGAATTGGTGCTGTGCACGGTGGGCTGTCAGGAGGGTCTGCTGAACCACGTCGGCAGGGTCAAGCTTCGCCTGCAAGTCGGGACCGATTTGCAGACGCGCTAGCATCTGCAAGTATTTGCGGTACGACTCCAGGGGACGAAGCGGTGGTCCATCGGAGTACGCCACCATGTCCACCTACAGATAAGGATGCAAGGAACAAGAGAATGGACCGTGGCGAATGTCCGCCACGGCAGGCCATCTGCCCGCTTCCAGCTACCATTTTTACTTGGCCACCCCCGGATAATCAACTAGCTATCCACAACGCGGGGGAAGAAACTCTTGGGACACGGCAGCGGACGCGCATCCCGTGGACTTGCGACGAGACCAGTAGTGTAGCTGTTAGCTATTAGTCTTTAGCTGTTAGCCAGCATTTGGCTAAGAGCTAATAGCTAACGGCTAATAGCTCATTTCACCACCGCCGTCGCGACGCGGTCTTCCAGATTCGGCCGGAACACTGTGAGCAACAAGAGCGGCAGGTACCAGGCCAGCGCGAGGCCGCCGCTGTGGGCGTGCCAGAATTGGGTGCCCAGCATCAGCGCGGCCGAGCAACTGATGAGCGTGGCCAGATTCTTCTGCGCCGGCCAGAGGACAAAGCTGATGCTTAGGCCGATGAAAGCGGCAATGATCGGGTAGCGATAGACCACGTTCCAGAACTGCCACGCACCGCGGAGATCTTCGGCGATTGGGAACTGGATGCCGAACATCTGCTTGAGGCAGGCCAGAAACATGGTCGTGTCGCTCGAAGTGAACACCAGCGTGACGACCAGCACGGCCACCATCGCGGCGAAGCCCAACAGAAACCGCACGACACCCTTCTGCCAGTAGAAGCTGATCCAGAGCGGCAGCAAAAACAGGGGGTAGTAAATCGTGCCGAACGCGAGGCCCAGCATCGCGCCGGAGAGGAGCGGCCGACGATAGAGCAAGACGGCCCAGACCAACAGCGCGGCGGGGAGCGCGTGGGTGACGCTGCCGGTCCACATCGCGGTATAGGGAAGCAACAGATAGAGCGTCGCAGCGGCGATGCCGGCGCGGATATTGTCGAAATGCCGCAGACCAATCAGCACGATGCCAAGCACGATCGCAAACTGCGAAAGGATCGCCATCACTTGGGCGGTCACGACGTTGACTTTGTGAACGGATAAGACGGGCGTGTCGGGGACAGATTGGGGGTCCTGGGCTTCCTTACCCAACAATGACTGGGTCGAGATGTGGGGCAACAGGTAGATGAGTGGGAATCCCGGGCCGTGGGTTTTGAGCGTGGTGAGCTCGGCCTGGGAGGCTTCGAGATTTTGGAGCTGGTCGGCCCGCTGCGAGCCGGCGACGTCGGTCGCGTTGGGCGTACCCGTGACGATGTTGCCCATCAGAAAGAGGTACAGCGAAATGCCAAGGAACGTGAGTCCGCCAACGGAGAGGTTGGGCTCCAAGAGCGGTCGTCGGACCATCGCGGCGTCCAACAGCAGTCGCAACAGCAAGCAGCCGTTTGCCGCGAACAGCCAGATGTAGCCAATGTGCTCGACAAGTCGGACATGGTCGGTCGGAGAACGCTGGTCCATGCCATATTGGACTAGGAGCAGCCCGGGCGCGAGCAGAACTAAGATCACCAGGTCGAGATTCCGCACACTCCAAAAGCGGCTGAACTTGAAGTACAGCGCGATCGTCAGCAGCGACGAGAGATAGGCCCAGGTCGTGGGCGCTACTTGCTGATAACGGAACAGGATTTCACTCATCGCGCTGTTGCCGAGGGGTCAGGGGCCAAAAGGGTCAGGGGCCGAACGGGTCAGGGGCCGAACGGGTCAGGGGCCGAACGGGTCAGGGTGAAATTTTCGCGACCGTGCGATCGAGCGCTTCTTCGGCCCAGGGGCTGGCCGGGGCGAGGTCCAAAAAGCATTTCCAATGGTGCGAAGCTGCGCGGGATTGGTTCTGGGCGTCGAGCAGCCGGGCCAGATGGAAGTGGGCGTCGGCGAAGTCGGGGTGATACTCGAGCGCGCCGCGGAAGGCGGCCTCGGCGAGCGCGGGCTCCCCTTGCTCGGCCAGCAGGCAGCCCAGGTTGGCCCGGGCTTCGACGTAGTTTTCGTCCAACTCGATGGCGGCGTAGTAGCGTTCGCGGGCGGCCGCGAGATCGCCGCTACGATAGAGCAACTCGGCCAGCGAGAAATGGTCCTCGGCCGAGAAGTCGCCCGACATCAAGATCGAGCGGTAGACCTCAATGGCCCGCTCCGCTTCGCCGCTTTGCTCGAAGTCGTCGGCCAGCGAGCGGAGATCGTCGGTGGCAGGCGACGTGCTCGCGTCGGCGGCCGGCGAGCGGCCGCCGGCGGAAATGGGAATCGTCGCCAGGGCGGCGAAGTCTGGCTCGCTATCGTCGTACTCGCTTTCGTCTGGCCCAACACGCGGCGTATCGAAATCAATGAGCAACTGTCCGCTCGGTTCCGTGAGTTGTTCGCCACGACGGACGTAAAGCCGGCGGCCGACGACCACGACCGACGCGTCGGCGAGCGGTCGCATCGCGTCGGGTCGCAGGCGGGTGAGTTCGTCGAGCTTGCGGTCGATCTGCGAGAGTGAGCAGCCGGCCGAGAGCAGTTCCGCCAACCGCTGGGCGACGCGGACTTGTTCAAAATTGAAGTACGGCAGCCGGCCGACGTTGCGTTCGGCGTCGAGATGACCTTTGCGATGCCAATGACGGACGGCGCGCGCGGGAACGCGGACGAGCTCGGCGAGCATCACGGGCGTATAGAGCCGCTGCACTTCCTGGCCCGCGTCGACCAGCCCGAGCCGCGTCCACAACTCCGACTCGCGTAAGATTTGCAGTCGGCCCGTCTGCCAGGCAATTCGAGCCGCATCATCGAGCGACGCCTCGGCCGCGGCGATCGGATTGCCGTCGGGCGATTCGTCGCCGACGATCACCAACTCGGTGTCGGCGTCGATGTGCGCCGCGATCGAGCCGCCGTGTTGGCGAATCAACTCTTCGGCGGCGCGGCGCGACATGCCGGTCAGCTTGCCCACGAGCGCGACGCGGCGGCCAGCCAACGATCGTTCACTTTTTTCGGAAGTACCCGCGCTCACGCAATGTCCTCGACCCGATGGCTGTGCGCACGGCCCGTCCGCCCGTGCACATGCGTCGGCCGAGACCGACCGCAATGGCTCATGGGTATCTGGGCGACCGCCTCGCCCCGCGCAGCAAGCACTTAGTCTCACCGGCTGATAGCTGAATGTCAACGAGGCGGATGCAGCGGAACTTGCGATAGAAATAGGAAGACGTCTCAGGGTGGCACGCCCTGACGCTTCGGGAAGGGCGTGGAGCCACACCCTGCGTTGAAACTCAGGGAGTTCCACTTCGATAGACAGTGTCTGGTCGTGCCGCCTAGCCTTCGCAGGGATCGACGGGGACCTTGAGGACGACTGTCTTCGGCACGCGGTAGGTGTAGGTGACCGGCACCTGCTTGGTGACGACGCGCGGAACCTGGACCGTTTCCTTGCGGCACTCGTAGCGGCAAACTTTCACTTCGTACGGCTCGACGTGTTCTTCGCGGACGACCTTGCAGGTGGTCACCGGAATCTGGCGGACGCGTTCTTCGGTGACGTACTTGCAGACTTGCACCGGCACTTGCCGCTCGACGCGTTCAACGACTTGTCGGCATGTGGTGACCGGCACTTTGCGGACTTGTTCCTCTTGGACCATTTTGCAGACTTGCACCGGCACCTGGCGGATCTGCTCTTCGGCGACCATTTTGCAGACCTGCACCGGCACACACTCGGCCACCTGCTGGGCGACGTAAGAGGTCTGCGGCACTTGCACCGCGACAATATTCGGCTTCCAAACTTTGGTGACAACCTGCTGGGCAGGCGTTGCCGTCTGAACCCAAGCCAGGCCGCCGCGGACCGTCGTCACGGCCCCAGTCGCCGGATCACAAAACTGTTGCGGCTGTCCCCAGGCGAGTCGCGGCCACGAGCGGCTGCCCGGGACGCAGGAGACTTGATCCTGGTAGCAGCCTTGATCGGCATACCTGGTGCAGTAGGTGGTTACAGGGCTCATCACCGTGCGATACTGCGTCTGCTGCACCGTCTCGGTGACGGGCTTCTGGACAATGTAGCGCTCTTCACGCATCACGGTTTCGGTGACGGGCCGCTGCACGACATAGCGTTCCTCGCGCTCCGAGGTCTCGCTGACGTTGCGGACGACGTTGTAGCTGGCGTCGCGCATCACGGTTTCGTAGACCGGCCGCTGGACAGTGTAACGCTCCTCGCGCATCGAGGTTTCGGAGACGGGCTTGAGCACGGCATAGCGCCGCTCGCGGGCTTGGGTCTCCCAGACGGGCACCTGGCGGGTGACTTCGACCTGGTCCATCACCGTTTCGCATTCTTGTTTGTAGGCGGTCACTTGCCGCTCTTCGTAGACGGTCTGGCAGACCAAGCGATAGGCGGTTTCGCCGCACGACGTGCACGTGGCACATTGAGCATGAAGGACGCTTGCGGACGAACCGCACAGCGCGAGCGAAAGGACCCCGATCAAGGAGCGAAGAGAGTTGTTCATGTTGACCCGACCCATTTCACAAATTGGAGAGTAACTGCACTCTCTCGCGCATCGGCGACCCGAGGACGACCCGGCCGAAAGCGATAGTGCCTCAATTAGAGTTTGCGGGACAAAATGCCCTGCGGCAAATGACGGCAAAAGCGTGCTTCGCTGCTGTCAGCTGGTCAAGTGCTCACACGGCAACGGTTTAAGGGGGCTTGAAAAAATTCAAGTCCTTCTAATTCTCTGCCGACACGTTGCCGTAAAGCAACGGTTGTTGCCGGAACTCAACACGAAAAACGCCGCCAGAGAATTGCCTAACCGGCACAATCGATACAAAATTGCGGGCGGCTTGTCGCTGTCGACGGAAATGTGAGTCGCCATTCATCCGCGGACGCGGCGCAGCCAGTAGCCCGGTTTGCGCCCTGCATGGGCGACTGAGACGATTTGGGCCTCGTCTGCGTCGACTGCGAAATGAATGACAAAGTTAAATCGCCGAATCACTGCGAAGCGAATTTCGATCTCGTCCGTTGAGTAGTCACTCTTGGCAAATCGAATTGGATTCTGCTCGATCTGGACAAGCGTTTCGTCGACCGATCGCCAAAATTCACCGCCGAGTCCGGGCCGCTTGCCGTCGAACCACGACACCGCTTCGGCGATTTCGTCGATCGCCGGCGAGAGTATCCGGACTATCAATTGGCGGATCCTTCGGAGAGCCGTCGCTCGATGATGGCGCGAGCTTCGTCCAAACTGCTGCTGGCAATGTCGCCTCGCCGATAGGATTCTACTCGTGAGCGGAGTTCAGAACCGAACTCACTCGAGGTAATTTCCTCGCCCGATTGATCGAGACTTTGCAGCAATTGAAAAGCAAGGTCTGCCCGCTCGGATGGGGGCAGTGACAGTGCGGTTTCGAAAAATGGGTTCTGCGACGTGCTCATCAATGGATTATCTCAACCGACACAAAACTTGGCAATCGTTGCTTTTCCGTCATGCATAATGACAACTGGCACTTTGGTGTCAACGGCCGCTATTTTGCCGGCTTGAGCAACGCCAGCGTTTCTTTTGCCCGAGGGACGATCGTCGGATGGAATCGCGCTAGTTCGAGCTCGACTGGCTTGGCGGCGATGATTTGGTTGAGGACTTCGATCACCGGCGTGAAGTCGGCGGAGGGATGTTCGCGGTGGAGTTTTTCGACCTCGTCCAGCGCGTTGGTGACGATCAGCGATCGCTTGTACGACTGGGCCGGGGCGTTCGGCTCTTCAAGGATGCTCGACATCTCCGTCGGGTCGAGCATTTCGGCGAGCGTCGGAATCGCGGCAACGTTGCCGTGCCGGGCGAGCGCAATGGCGGCGTTGTAGCGAGTGTCGGCGTGGGGGTCGTCGACCATTTTCTCTAGCTCCGCGAGCGCCGTGGGCGTGCCGATCTGGCCCAACGCGAAGGCGGTCTCGGAGCGGACCAGTGGGTTCTCGTCGCCGGAGAGCTTGAACAGCGTGGGTTCAAGTATGGGATCGGCGAGCGTCCGCGGGGGATTGAGCTGCGAGAGGTTGAACGCGCGGACGGCGAGTGCTTGAAGAGCGCCGCGGCGAACCATCGCCTCGCGCGGATCGCGGCTGGTGGTGGCCGCCTTCAAGAGTGCGTCGGTTCCTTCGTCGACACGAAATTCACCGAGGGCCCGCGCCAGGAAATAACGCAGCGTCACATTTTGCTCGTCCATCCGCTCGCCCTTTTCGGCCGCGTCGATTTCACGGTCGAGGATCGCGGCGAGTTGCGTGGCCGCTTTGCTGTTGTTGCGGAATTCGGCGAATCGCTCGTTGCGGAGCAGGTCGGCCAGTTCGCTGGCCCGTTGCCAACGGGCGACATTCGCGCTCTCGAGTCCTGCAATCAGGTTCTCGGGCCGCATCGTCGTGCGGTGCACAAGCCAACTGACCACGATCCACACACCGACGACCAGCATCACGATCAGCGCCGGAACGACGAACAATTGAATGATGAAACGGGCCGAGGGAGGCTCGATCGGCGGCAGCAGGTCGTCGCCGCTACGGCCAGCGGACTGGCTGGCGGGCGGTGCTGGGTACGGCACGTGGGCGCCAAATTGGGGCGGTTCGTCGGGTCGGAGAACGTCGGTCATCGGCAGATCGGCTTCTCGTACGTCAGGCTTTCCAGCCTGGCTCCTCGCGATTCAGTCAGGCTGGAAAGCCTGACGTACGCGGTCCAGTTTCCCGCACGCACCGGGCTGTCGTCAACCGGAAGCAAATCGCGGGTTGTATCGCGGTTCGGCTTGCGTCGCTCCGGGCGGGTGTGCGAGAACGACGCCATGCACTGGCTGAAGCTCACACTCGACACGCCCGCCGAGAATCTCGCGCTTGACGAAGCTCTCTTGGACGAGGCCGAAGCCGCGGGGCCAGCGAGCGAAGTGCTGCGATTGTGGGAGTCGCCCGCGCCGGTCGTGGTGTTGGGACGCTCGTCGCGCGTCAATTTAGAAGTCGATGCCGCCGCGTGTGCCGAGCGCGGAATTCCGATCCTGCGCCGTTCGAGTGGCGGCGCGGCAATCGTCGCCGGGCCGGGGTGCCTGATGTACGCAGTCGTGCTGAGTTACGCCTGTCGGCCGGAAGCGCATGGCATTCACCAGTCGCATGGCTACGTGCTCGGCCGGCTCGTCGACGCGCTTCGGCCGCATGTGAAATCGGTCGCTCGCGCGGGGACGAGCGACCTGGTGCTCGCCGGCGATTGTGATCGCGACGCGGTGCGCAAATTCTCGGGCAACAGCCTGCGGGTCAAGCGGACACACTTCCTCTATCACGGCACGCTGCTCTATAACTTCGATCTGCCGCTCGTTGCCGCCTGCCTGCGGACGCCGCCGCGGCAGCCGGAGTATCGTCACGCGCGCGAGCACGGAGACTTTGTCGCCAATCTGCCGCTGGGGCGAGAGACGATGGAAGCGGCGATATCGGCCGCGTGGCCGACGGTGGGAGACTTATGCGATTGGCCGCGGGAGCGCGTCAAGCAGCTCGTGCGCGACCGCTATCGGCTCGACGACTGGAATCTGGGTTACGGTCTGGGGGCTCGCGGGCACCGATCAGGATGATTGGTCGGCTCGACCCCAGCCACCCATTGCGAGAGACGTTGTATTTGTCAACTGTCGCTCTTGCGGCGGCGCTTTTGTCGGCGCTCGTTGGCTTTGCGGCGCGCTGCGCTTGCGCGGCGATCTTTTTCTGATTCACGCTTTTCGATGAGCCGCTGGAGCTCTTTCGGGACTTCCAAGCGTTTTCCCATGCTATTTCTCGCATTCGCTTTTACGGTTGGTCGCTGATGATCGAACCGCCACTGCCACCGCCACTGCCACCGTCGCTGTCACCGTCGCTGTCACCGTAGCCGCTTTCGTAGCCGCCTTCGTGGCCACCGAAATCCGGGACAAACTCGCCGGCCGTCTCCGGCTGCGACCAGGATTCGGGCTGCGTGAGCCCTGAATCGACACAATCGTCGGCAAACTCACCCGCGAATTCACCTTCGCCCTCGGCCAGATGCTGCTGCGGGTACGGCTTGTTGGGCACATAGTAATTCGGCCAGGGAGCTTCGCAGTAGTTGCAGGGCCGGCGATAGACCTGCGGCAAGATTGCCCGCGGAGGAATGTAGGTCTTCGCCACGCGTTTGCCGTCCGGCAGATGCGTCTCGTACGGCCGGTCGACGTAGCAGAGCGGCCCTTTGAAAAGCGGCGTGGCGGAACGCACGTATTCCCCTTGTTCGAAGTCCTGGTAGTCGTCCGAGTAGGGTTGAATGCGCGGGATCAGGGCGATGATCACTTCCTTGCGTTCCTTGATGACTTCCGACTTGCGGA
>JANNTD010000319.1:0-11247 GCA_031403315.1 Planctomycetota bacterium | reverse complement strand
CTCACGTTGGGGACCGGTGTGGGTGGGGGTGTGATCTTCGACGGCCGACTGCTGCAAGGGGCGACCGGGCGCGCCGGGCATCTTGGTCATGTCACGCTTAACATGGATGGTCCGCCGGATATTGTTGGCATGCCGGGCAGTCTCGAGGACGCGATCGGGAATCACAATCTTCAATCGCGAAGCGGCGGTCGGTTTCGCGACACGGCCGAGTTGGTGAGGGCGGCGGAAGCAGGCGATACGCCAGCGGCCGAGTGTTGGCGGCGGAGCGTCCGCGGATTGGCGGTCGGGATTGCTTCGCTCGTCAATGCATTTGATCCGGAGATCGTCGTGCTGGGCGGCGGGATCTCGGAGTGTGGGCCGCCGCTGTTTGGTTTGTTGGAAGAATGTATGGACGAAGTGGAGTGGCGGCCGACCGGTGCGCGGGTGCCGATCGTGGCGGCCCAATTGGGCGAGCTGGCGGGAGCGATCGGCGCGGCCCGGTTTGCCGCCTTGCAATGCTTTGAGGAACGATCTCGATGAGCCCCATGGAACAGTATCTTGAGCGGTGCCGCGAGTTGCTCGCTGCGGTGGAAGGCCAGCGCGACGCCGTCGAGGGCGTGGCCGACCGCTTCGCGCGGACAATTCTCGCCGGCCGGATGGTCCACGTCTTCGGTAGCGGCCACAGCCGGATCATGGTCGAAGAGATGTGGCCGCGGTATGGGTCGTTTCCCGGCTTCAATCCGCTGGTGGAACTGTCGCTTTCGTTCCATCATCCGGTGGTCGGCAGCAACGGCCAGCGGCAAGCGATGTTTCTGGAAAATGTGCCAGGGCTCGCGGCCCGCATCCTAAGGAATTTCGACATCTCGACGGAGGACTCGGCGCTCGTGGTGAGCTCGAGCGGCTGCAATGTCGTGCCCTGCGAAATCGCCGAGGAGTTTCGCGCCCGCGGCGTCTTCGTGGCGGCACTCGTGAGTCGGGCCCACTTGGAAGCCAGCAAATCGCAGCGTGCCGACGAAAAGAAGCTCACCGACTTTGCCGACGTGGTGCTCGACACGGGCGCGCCGGTCGGCGACTCGATGGTTTACATCGATGGCCTGGACACTCCGGTCGCTCCCGGTTCGACGGTCGGGGGCTGCATGGTGATCAACTCGATCAAGGCGGAAATCGCCCAGCGGCTTGTGGCGGCGGGGCAGCCGCCCCGCGTGCTCACGGCCGCGGCCGTGATTGGGGCCAAACGAGCAAGCGAACTGTTCGAAGCGGCTTACGACGAGCATGGTCGCCGGCTCGCCAAGTTGTACGCCTCCCTGGGTGAATAGAACGCGGACGCCATGCACCCCAAGATTTTCTCGCATCACTCGCTCCCGCAGCTCGCCGAGCTCGATGTGTTGGTGGTGGGCGCTGGCTCGGCCGGATGTTGTGCCGCGATCGCCGCGGCCGAGCACAGTCGGCGCGATGGCCTGCGGGTCGGGCTCGTCGAGCGGTATGGTTTCGCCGGCGGGGTGTCGACGCAAACGCTCGACACGTTCTACGGCTTCTACACACCGGGTGGTGAGCCGCGCAAAGTCGTCGGCGGGATACCGGATCGAGTGGTCGACTCGCTCGCGCGGACCGGCGACGTGTTTCTTCGCAGCAACACGTATGGTGCGGGAACCGGCGTCACCTACAATCCCGAGCGGCTCAAGTTGGTGTGGGATCAGTTGCTCGCGGAGGCCGGGGTCCGGGTATGGTTCCACACGATGCTCGTCGACGCGGTGGCCAACTCCGAAGGGACTGCGACGGGTGTCGTCGTCTTCACCAAGAGTGGCTTCCACCGGATTGATGCCCGACGTTTCGTCGACGCTTCGGGCGATGCCGACGTGTGCCATTGGTTGGGCCTCGATTACGAGCTCGCGGGCGAAATCGATCCGGCTCAGACGCTCACGACCACGTTTCGCATGTGCAACGTCGACGTCGATCGATTCCACGCGGCCGGCGGTAAGCAGATGCTCGCCGAACGGATGGAGGCGGCGATCGCCAGCGGCCGGCATCCGCTGCCGAGAAAATCGGGGAGCGCCCATGCCATGGTGCAACCCGGTTGCATTGCAACGGTGGCCGTGCGTGTGGCGAACGTCGACGCCACGAACGCGGACGAGCTGAGCGCTGCCGAACGCGAGGGGCGGCGACAAGCGTTTGTCTATGAAGATTTCTTCCGCGACATGGTGCCCGGCTACGAACAGGCCAAGATCATCGGCCTCTCGCACCAAATTGGCGTGCGGGAAACGCGTCGTGTTCATGGCGAATATCGGCTCACGCGAGAGGATTGCTTGGAGGCGCGACAATTTGACGATGCGGTGCTGCTGTGCGGCGCACCGATCGAAGATCATCGGGCGGCCCACGACGGCGAAGCGGATACGCGCTGGGAATATGTGCGCGACAACCTGGCCTATGGGGTGCCCTATCGCACGCTTGTCCCCCGGGGCCGCGACGAGTTGTGGGTCGCCGGCCGCTGCTTCAGCGCGACGCACGATGCCCATGCCAGTTGCCGCAGCATGGGGCAAACGATGAGCATGGGCCAGGCAGCGGGTGTTGCCGCGGCGCAGTCGCTCGGCGATGATTGTGGGGCGCGTGATGTGTCGATTCCCAAGTTGCAGGATTCGTTGCGGCAACTTGGCGCGGTGCTGGAATTGCCCGCCGACGTGGCCGAAGTGGCCCGCGACGCATGGTGCAGCACTCCGCGCAAGGCAAAGCAACCGTGACAAAGCCATCGTCGACCGTCGATTCGAGGAGCTCTGCGAAAGGGCATCCAGCGGGCTTTGTCCGAACCGTTGTCGGCGACCTGCCGGCAACGAGCGCGCTCGGAATATGCGACGCGCATGAACACGTCGTCATGCGCGGTGAATGGTTGGCTGAACACTTTCCGGAATTCGTGCTCGCCGACCTGGATCGGACACTGGTGGATCTGCGGGGGTTTCGCGCCGCGGGCGGAGGCTGGATTGTCGACTCGATGCCCACCGGCGCGGGCCGCGACGTGGCGCTCTTGGCCCAAGCGTCCGAGCAGAGTGGCGTGCCGATCGTTTGCCCGACCGGCGTCCATCAAAAGCGATATTATCCGTCTAAGCATCCACTGTTGTCGTTGGATCGGGACCGGCTGGTCGAGTTGTTCGTCCGCGAGATCACGGCCGGAATCGACGACGGCGCAGGAACGCTTGATTTCCGGGCCGGGGTCATTAAAGTGGCGAGCAGCGGCGAGCGGCTGACGCGCCGGGAAAAGGAACGCTTTGTTGCGGCGGCGCTGGCTCAGCGGCAGACTGGTTGTCCGATCCTCACGCATACGTCGGGTGGTCGCGAAGCCTACGAACAAGTGGCGGTGCTGGTTGGGCACGGGGCGACGTCGTCGCAGGTGGTGCTGTCGCACTGCGACAAGAATGCCGACACGTCGTATCACCGCGAGTTGCTCGAGGCGGGCGTGTGCCTGGAGTATGATCAGCATTTCCGCCAACTGAGTCGCGGCGAGCGTTCGGTCGGCGCGGACATGATCGTCGAGCTGGTCGACGAGTTTCCTAATCAACTGCTTGTCGGCATGGACATGGCGCGGCAAGAATATTGGAGGGGCTACGGCGGCCGACCCGGGCTGGCGTGGCTGATGACCGATCTGCTGCCGCTGTTGCGGCGGTCTGGCGTTTCGGAGCGGCAAATTATCGGCATTTCCATCGAGAACGCGGTTCGCGCCTTCGCTTTTCGACCGCCGCGATAGGAGCACGAAGATTCATGATTGAGCGCCCGCTACGCACGAGTGTGATCGGCAGCTATCCGTTCCCCGGTTGGCTGGAGTTTGCCGCGGCCCATTTGGGCGAGTTCGGCGCCGACGACCTCCGCGAAATGCAGGAGGACGCGACCGTGGCTGCGGTCCGCGATCAAGTCGCTGCGGGACTCGACGTGATCACCGACGGCGAACAGAGCCGGCTCGATTTCAATCTTTCGTTCTATGGCTACCTGGAGGGAATCGCCCTCGAATCGGCGTCGCCGCGTCGCTGGGGCCCGCCCGCGCACGATCAACGCGGCAAGCACGAGATCGTCGGCGAACTGGCGGCGCCGCGGGGGCTGGGCGTCGTCGAAGAGTTTCAAAGATTGCAGGCCGTCGCCAAAGACATCGTGCCCGACGGGGTGGCGTTGAAAGCGAGCATACCCGGTCCGTTCACCCTCTCCGGTCGGCTCAATCCGAATCGTCAGTATCCCGATCGTTATGCGATCACCGAGGCGCTCTTGCCGATGGTGCGCGATGAGGTGAGCCGATTGGTCGACGCCGGCTGTCGGGAGATTTGTGTCGACGAACCCTCGATGAGTTGTTATGCCCACAAAGAAGACACGAAGCGATTCGTCGACATATTCAATCGCACGATCGAGCCGATCGTCGGCCGGACGCGAGTCTGCATGCACATGTGCTTCGGCAACTACAAAGGACGGAGCATCGGCAGCAAGCGGCCGGAATGCATGTTCCCCGATTTTCTCCAGCTCAAAGTCGACGAGATGCACCTTGAGATGGCGACGCTGAATTTCGTGCCACTTGCGCTCATCGAGCAAATCGCGCGGGCCGGAATCGACGCGGCGGTCGGCGTGATCGACGTCAAGAGTTACTACATCGAGACGCCCGAGGACGTGGCCGAGCGGGTGCGGGCGTGTCTCAAGTTTGCCCCGCCCGAGCGATTGGTGTTCGCGCCCGACTGCGGCCTGAGTCAAACCGCCCGCTGGGCCGCACGAAAAAAGCTGGCGAACATGGTCGAAGGTGCGCGGCGCGTGCGCGAGGAACTCAAGCTGTGACGCTGATTGTACCTGCCATATCCGGTGACGCTTTGCGGGCCGACATTGAAGCGGCCGACCCTGGCAATGGCCTCTTGCTATGGTGGCTGGGGCAGAGCGGCTTCCTGGTGAAGTGTGCTGCGGGGCGGGTGCTTTTCGACCCCTATTTGTCCGATTCACTGACCCGGAAATACGAGCACACGGACAAGCCCCACGTCCGCATGACGGCGCTCGCGATTTCTCCCGGCGAGCTGCAGTCGATCGACATCGTCACTTCGAGTCACAATCACACGGACCATCTCGACGCCGAGACGCTCGCGGCGGTGTTCGCTGCCAATCCGCAGGCCGCCTTCGTGATTCCGGAGGCGAATCGAGAGTTCGTGGCGGAACGCGTGGGATGCGATCCAGGTTGGCCGCTCGGGCTGAGCGATGGCGAGTCGCTCGCTGTGGGCGGCGTTGTGATTCATGCCGTCCCCGCGGCGCACAACGAGATCGATCGCGACGCGAACGGACGCTGCCGCTATTTGGGTTACGTCGTGCGCTTCGGAAACATGAGCGTGTATCACAGCGGCGACACGCTCCGATTTCCGGGAATGGCCGAGTTGCTGCGACCGTTTGCAGTCGACGTGGCGCTGCTGCCCATCAACGGCAATCGTCCGGAACGTCGTGTTGCCGGCAACTTGTTCGGCGACGAGGCTGCCGAGTTGGCCCATGACATTGGGGCGCGTTTGGCGGTTCCCTGCCACTATGAGATGTTCGCCTTCAACACCGAGCCGCCCGATTTGTTCGTCGAAACGTGCCGCCGGCTCGGCCAACCATTCAAAGTGCTGCGCTGCGGCGAGCGGCTGGCGATTCGTCCTACGTCAACAGCGTGAGAACCAGTCATGACGCACTTGCTTCGATTTTGCAGATTGTTTTCGCCAACTGCGGTGTTGCTGAGCGCGGCGATGCTGGTGGCTTTGCAAGCTGTTTCCGCGGCCGACGGGAATATCTGGTCGGATGCGGTTTCAGTGGCGTCTCCCGATGGGCGAATTCGTGTCGATCTATCAGTGCGCGAAACGCCGAACGCTTCGGCGCAGCTAGTCTATCGTGCGACGGCGAACGATCGGCCGGTTGTTCTCCCGTCGGCGCTTGAAGTCCGGTTGGCGGATGGCACAACGCTGGGGACCGACTGTGCTATAGAAACGGTCGAGACGCGGAACATCGACGCCTCGTTCGAGCAATTTCCCGGCAAGCGTCGACTGGTGAAGGATCGTTGCACGGAGACGACGATCTCGCTGCGCGAGCGAACAGGGACGAAGCGAATTTGGCAGGTGGTCGTGCGGGCGTACGACGACGGCGTCGCCCTGCGACATCGCGTTCCCAAGCAGGCAGGCTGGCAGGAATTGGTATTGGCAGAAGAGCGGACCGAGTTCGTCTTCCCACCGGACGCCGTGGCGACGGCGTTGCCGCTCACCGGCTTCACGTCGTCGCACGAGAATCTGTACGACAAGCGGCCACTCGCAGAAATTCCTGCCGACTGGCTCATCGGGCCGCCGCTGTTAGTCGAGTTGCCCGGGACGGGTTGGGCGGCGGTCTTGGAGGCGAATCTCACAGACTACGGGGGAATGTATTTAGCTCGCAGCAAAGAGGCGAAATCGGCGCTCGTGACGCGGCTTTCACCTCGCGTCGATGAAACGGCCTTTGCGGTCCGCGCCATGTTGCCGCATGAGTCTCCCTGGCGTGTCGTTCTGTTTGCCGAGCGAGCTGAGAGACTTTTGGAATCGGACATGGTGATCAAGCTGAATGCTCCTTGTGCGATCGAGGACGTGTCTTGGATTCTGCCGGGGAAGACGACCTTTCCGTGGTGGAACGATTTCTACGAAGAAGGCGTTTCGTTCAAACCGGGCTTGAACACGGCCACCGCGAAGCATTACATCGACTTTTGTGCCGAGTACGGCATCCCGTATCATTCGCTCGACGGTGTCAACGATTTGGCGTGGTACGGCGGGCCGATCGCGCCTTACCAAGGCGCCGATATCACGAAGTCGGTCGACGGGCTCGATCTGCCGGCCGTAATCGAGTACGCCAAGCGAAAGGGAGTGCGGCTGCGGCTGTGGATGCATTGGGAGGCGGCCAAGCAACACATGGCGCGGGCGTTTCCGATCTATCGCCAGTGGGGCATTGAAGGCGTGATGATCGACTTCATGGACCGCGACGATCAAGAGATGGTCAATTTCCAGCGCGAGCTGCTCCAGCTCGCTGCCGACAATCACTTGACCGTAACTTTCCATGGCGTGGCCGCGCCGACTGGCTTGGAGCGGACCTTTCCGAACTTGCTCAACAGCGAGGGGGTGATGAATCTCGAATACGACAAATGGAACGAAGGTGGTGTGCCGCCGGAGCACGACGTGACGGTGCCGCTCACTCGCATGCTCGCCGGGCCGCTCGACTATCATCAGGGTACTCTCCGCGGCGTGTCGGTCGCCGAGTTTCGTCCGCGCGTTGCAGCGCCGGTGGTGATCGGCACGCCCTGTCGGATGCTGGCTATGTGTGTCGTGTTCCAAAATCATTTGCCGATGATGGCCGACTATCCCTCGGCGTATCGCGGTCATCCGCTGACAAAGGTGCTGGCCGGGATTCCGGCAACTTGGGACGACACGCGGGCTCTGGAGGCGAAGGTCGGTGAATGTGTGGCGATTGCCCGTCGTAGCGGCGAGGATTGGTGGCTCGGAGCCATGACCAATCGCGTCGAACGCGAGTTGCAGATTCCACTCGACTTTCTCGGAGCGGGCCAGTATCGCGCGGAGATCTACCAGGATAACCGAGCCGCGGCGCACAAGTTTGCCAGCGAGTCGCGGGACGTCACTGCATCGGACGTGCTGCCGATCCGGCTTGCAGCGTCGGGCGGCGCTCTCGTGAAGTTGACCCCACTGTCGGTCGCTGCCGCGCCGCCCGGTTGGCGGCTCGTGTGGAGCGATGACTTTGACACGCTCGACGAAACCAAGTGGGATCGCGTCGCAAGCGACAAGCCGACCAACAACTCGCGACAGGCTTACTTGCCGGAACAAGTGAGCGTCCGCGACGGGAAGCTGGTAATCCTGTCGGAGAACAAGTGGGCGGGTGAACTGCCGTTTCGCTCCGGCCAGGTGGTCAGCAAGCGCGCCCAACGGTTCGGTCGGTGGGAAGTGCGGGCCAAGATCCCCGGCACGCGCGGCATGTGGCCGGCGATTTGGCTGCTGCCGGATGGGCCATGGCCGAGCGAAGGAGAGATCGACGTCATGGAGAATCGCGGCAATCAACCGACGATCACCTCGAGCGCGTTTCATTGGGGCACGTCGTCGCCCTATTCGCATGCATTCCGGGCGATCGAACAGCAAACGTCGCTCGCCGGCGCGCTGGTGTCGTACCCCGCTGGCTTTCACACGTATGCGGCCGAATGGCTGGAAGACCAGTTGCGATTCTATGTCGACGACGTTCATACCGGGACGTTTTACAGCGACGAAGTCGGCGATTTCCTGCCGCGCTTGACGGCGCCGATGCGGCTGATGATCAACACCGCAATCGGCGGCGATTTTTTGCCGCCGCCGGATGAAACCACCGTCTGGCCTCAGCGGTTTCTGGTGGATTGGGTCCGCGTGTATGAGCCTGCCGAAACAATTGGCGAGCACGTTTTCGCCAACGGCAGCTTCGAGGCAGGCGGCGGGACTGCGGCCGGCTGGCATGTGTTTGGAAACCGAGTCAATGGCGACCCCAACGTGCTCGTGCACCGTGAGGCCGTGCGCGACGGCAAGTCGTCGCTGAAACTGTCGGGCCAGTCGAGCGGCGGCGAGAACTACTCGGGTGTGTCGCAGGGAATCAGCGTGTCGGGCGGCGAGCGCATGCGGGCGAAATTGCAGTCGTTCGTCCGCTCGCAGGAAAGCCTGGCAAATACGCGTAACCGCGCGTTCATGAAAATCGAATTCTACAATCGCCGGGGCGATTACTTTGGCGGTCCGGCGATGCTCGGCGTGGAAGAACGCATGATTGCCGATGCAGCGACGCCGAGCGACGCGTGGCAGTCGCACGAATTGGTTGCCATGGTCCCCGACGGGGCAGTGGAAGCGCGCCTGTCGATCGTATTCGCCCAGTCGGCGAACGAACCCGGCGCCGTGCACGTCGATGCAATTGAATTCTCGCGCGACGAGTGACTGTCCGCCAACTTGCGCGAAACACCTCTGCGGCTTGCGCGAATAATGTGGGTGGGAGGCGTGACGAAGGCGACGCTTTCGTCGTCTGACATCTTCGCTAAATCGCGAGGAGTTTGCGAAGGCGACAGGTTTCAGGCGCAGGCGACAAGTTAATTCCCACCCCCACAGCCTAACACAACGGTGCAGGATCGAACCGCCAAGTGCGCCAAGGTCGCCAAGGGAATCCAACCAAGGCTTTTGCATTTCATGGCGATCTTGGCGGTTCATATTGATCTGCTATTTTTGAACTGCTACTTTTGAACTGTGGGAATCAAAATTGCGCTGGCGCTCGAGGATTATTGAATTTTGTTTTTGCTCCTTGCGTTGCGATCGTTGTAACTGGTTGCTGTCGAACGATTTGGAATTTTGATCGAAACCTCAAAACACGCGCGGAGGGATCAAAATTCATTCGTTTTGCACCATCGCTCCGCAAAACTCCTCAAGTTTTCCAGGGCGGCGCGCGATTCGCATGCGGCAAAACTCGCCGAATATAGGTCCCATTTTGATCGGTGATGTGCAGTAAGTGGGTCGGAAAGGTCTCTCGCCAAGGCGCCATGGCGCAAAGGAACTGCGGCCGAACGCGAGCAAGCAAGTGCCCGGAGTTCGGAACGCGCCATCTCGGCCTGGCATAGATATAGTCATAGGTACACTATATCCGAGAGGGTGGCCGAATTCAAGAACTATTTTTGGCCACCGCGGAGATTGTTCTCGCAGAGGGCGCCGAGGACGCGGAGAAGAAGTCCAAATCACGCGCGGCGAGTAGCGAGAACCCAATGAGGAAGGCGTAAAGGTTAGCCGGTTCTGGGACGAGGGCACTTGTGCCTGCAGCTGCGGAACCGCTGCCGGAAAAGGAAAAGGGGACATTCTGGTTTTCAAAAAGTAGAATGTCCCCGTTTTCCGTTCCCCGTTTCCCGACGTCGGCAGATAATCGGCCATCACGTTGAATGTTCGTCGACACCGACAAGAACGTGCTTGCGCCAATTTACGCCAGGATTTCGTGCACCACGCGGGCCGGTTTGACGCCGGTTAGTTTTTCGTCGAGGCCGCGGTAGGCATAGGTGAGCTGCGTGTGACCGAGACCCAAGAGGTGCAGGAGCGTAGCTTGGAAGTCGCGGACGTGAACCGCGTCGGCGATCGGTTTGAAACCGATCGGATCGGTTTCGCCAAAGCTGAAACCTTGCTTCACGCCGCCGCCGGCCATCCAAATCGTGAAAGCGTCGGGCTGGTGATCGCGGCCGATGAAGGCCATTTCCTGGCCGCCGCGGTTCTCGCGCATCGGCGTGCGGCCGAACTCGCCGCCCCAAATCACGAGCGTTTCGTCCAGTAGTCCACGCTGTTCGAGGTCCGTTAGGAGGGCGGATGAGGCCCGGTCGACATCGCGGCACTTTTCTTGAAAGCCGATGTTGAGCGCCTCCTCTTTCGAAGCGCCGTGCGAGTCCCAGCCCCAATCGAACAGTTGCACGTAGCGCACACCGCGCTCGATCAGCCGGCGGGCCAGCAGACAGTTGTTGGCGAAATGCTCCTCGCCGGGCCGGGTGCCATAGAGTTTGTGAATGTGTTGCGGTTCCTTGGCGAGGTCGACTGCGTCGGTGGCCGCCATCTGCATGCGATAGGCCATTTCGTACTGGGCGATGCGGGTCAGGGTTTGCGGATCGCCGAATTCTTCGTACGCTCGCTCGTTGATGCGGGCGATCGTTTGGATCATTTCGCGGCGGAGCGGCCGGCTGATGCCCTTGGGATTCGAGAGGAACAGTACGGGATCGCCGTGCGATCGACACTGCACGCCTTGATAGACCGACGGCAGGAACCCCGATCCCCACAAGCTCTTGCCGCTGCTGGGAAATTTGCCTCCGGAGAGCAGCACGACAAAGCCGGGCAGATTTTGATTTTCGCTGCCCAATCCGTAGGTGGCCCAACTGCCGATCGACGCGTAGCCGAGGTTCTGGTTGCCGGTGTGCAGCAGCAGCTCGGCCGGCGCGTGATTGAATAGATCGGAGTGCATCGCGCGGAGAAAGCAGACTTTATCGGCCACCGTTTTGAAATGCGGCAGTCGGTCGGAAACCCAGCACCCCGTCTGGCCGACTTGCTCGAACGGATAGAGCGGCCCCAACAGTTGGGGCACGCCGCGGATAAAGGCGAAGCGTTTGCCTTCTAGAAACTGTTGCGGGCAATCCTGGCCGTGGAGCGCGGTGAGCTCCGGCTTGTGTTCGAACAATTCGAGCTGACTGGGCGCACCGTCCATGTGCAAATAGATGACGCGCTTTGCCTTCGGGGCAAAGTGCGA
>JANNTD010000318.1:0-1910 GCA_031403315.1 Planctomycetota bacterium | reverse complement strand
ATCGATCATTGCCTCTTGCGGAGCGTGCCGATCGTGCCGGGCGTGGCGACGCCGACCGACATCGACTTGGCCATGTCGTTCGGCCTGTCGACGGTGAAGTTCTTTCCTGCCGAGAACCTGGGTGGCACGTCGACTCTCAAGGCCTACGCTGGCCCCTATGCCGACGTCATGTTCCTGCCCACAGGGGGCATCACGCCCGAGAAGCTGCCCGAGTATCTCAGACTGCCGTACGTGTTGGCCTGCGGCGGCTCGTGGCTCGCCCCGCGCGAAGCACTCGCCAAGGGTGATTTTGCCACGATTCGGAAGCGGATCGATGAGGCCGTGAAACTGCTGGCCGCCATTTCGACAAAATAAGAACCAAGTTGCTTGGCGAACCATTGGGACCTGCCAAGTGTCCCCTGCCACCGAGCAGCTTGTCACGCCCATTCGAATGTGATCCGTGCTCGCGGCGGAAAACTAGGGAGGGAGACATTATGAACGATCAGCGCCAGCACTACGCAGACAAACTTGCCTACGAAATCGATTCCTGGGATCTGAAAGTCGCGCTCGACACTGGCGACGAAGTCGTAGTAATTGACGCGCGTTCTGCGGACGCCTACGTCTCCGAACACATCCCGGGCGCCATCAATATTCCGCACCGCTCGATGAGCGCCGAGACGACGAATCAATTGAGCAAGTGCGCCTTGGTCGTTACGTACTGCGATGGTATCGGTTGTAACGCATCGACGAAAGGCGCGCTGAAAATGCTCGATCTCGGCTTCCGCGTCAAGGAGCTTCTCGGCGGCCTCGATTGGTGGAAACGAGATGGCCACACGACGCATCGAGCAGCCACTGCGATGGCTTCTACAAACTGCGGTTGCAACTAGCCGCCGCAACAACCCGGGCGGAAGGCATTCCGCTTGTTCATCGAGCGCCGCTAACTGGCCACCAGCCGCTTCATATCGCGGACCGCTTGTTCGAGTCCGACCATGATCGCGCGGGCGATGATGCTGTGGCCGATGTTCAGCTCGCGCATTTCGGCGATGGCGGCGACCGGCTTCACGTTGCGATACGTGAGGCCGTGGCCCGCGTGGAGCAACAGGCCGGCGGCGCGAACTTGCCGGCCAGCGGCGACGAGCGTCGCCAACTCCGGCTCCGCGTTGTGCTTCGCCGATGCATGGGCATACGCCCCGGTGTGCAGCTCAATTGCGTCGACGCCGAGCTCTGCCCCGGCCGCCAGTTGCGCTTCATCCGGATCGAGAAACAGGCTGACCTTGATGCCGGCGTCCTGGAGCCGTTTCACCGCTTCTGCCACGCGTTTACGGCCACCCACCACGTCGAGCCCGCCCTCGGTCGTGACCTCTTCGCGCCGCTCCGGCACGAGCGTCGCCTGATAGGGTTGGGCGTCGCAGGCAATTCTGAGCACATCGTCCGCACACGCCAATTCAAGGTTAATCGGCACCGCGACCGACTCAACCAACACGCGCAAATCGCGCTCCTGGATGTGGCGGCGATCCTCGCGCAGATGGACCGTAATCGCGTCGGCCCCGCCCAATTCGGCGAGCGTAGCCGCCCACACGGGATCGGGTTCGTTGGTCTTGCGGGCCTCGCGGACCGTGGCAACGTGGTCGATATTCACTCCAAGTAAAGGCAAGAACGAATTCCTTATTTGACAGGATTAACAGGATTTTCAGGATCGAAAGGATGCGGACTCGACTGAGGATTGCATCCTGTAAATCCCGTCGATCCTGTCAGAAATCGTTACCACCCCGTACCCGCCGCATGGAACCGCTGTCGGGCTTCGTATTGGGCGTCGCCCTCGGCGTCGGTATCAAGATACCACGCTTGCTCGCGCCGGTGATAGTAGAGACGATGACGCGCTAGCCCCACCGCGGGTTCGGTCACCAGCGGGCGGCCGATCGCCGAGACGG
>JANNTD010000317.1:0-5188 GCA_031403315.1 Planctomycetota bacterium | reverse complement strand
AGCACGATCAGCGGCAACTCTGCCAGCTTGGGCGGCGGCATTTACAACGAGGGCGCCCTCATCGTGCAGAACAGTACGCTGAGCGGCAACAAGACCCTGCTCTCCGGTGGCGGCATCTTCAGCCCCGGCTTCCTGTTCGTGCAGAACAGCACGATCACGCGGAATCACGCCGACAACAATAACGATAATACTGGAACCGGCGGTGGCATTTTCATAACCTACCACGACACGGCCACCCTTCATAACACCATCGTCGCCAACAACTTCAAAGGCAGCGGAACCACGACCCGCGATGATGTGAATGGCATCGTTGACAGGAGCCTCACCGGCACCAACACCACGCTCAATCCTGCGGATCCTTCGAACTTCTCGAAAGAAGGCGGAGAGAGCGTCACGCAGGGTACCGTCCTGACGCTGAACGATACGAGCGTTAGCGACTTCGTCGCGTTCTTCTCCGGCCCCGACTCGGACGCGCTCCCGGGCGCGGAGATCGACGTCGTTGCCACGTTCCAGGTGCTGCAAACGGTGCCTGTCAACGCCGACGTTGGCAATCGGGTGGCGATCAACGACGGCGTGACCCGGTCGGCGATTGCTGCGTGCATCATCAAGGACGGCGTGCGCGGCATCGGGCTCCTTTCACAGGGCCCCGCCGCGGACCCGGCCTCCTATCCAGTCTTCGTGCCGGTCGATTGGCAGGCAGCGCCGGTCACGATCCGGCTGCGCCGGCACGCGAATGGTGACGCCGAGATCATGGAGGTGAATGGCGTTGCGCCGAGTCCGCGCGCCCTGTTGACGGCGGACAAGGCCCCACCGCCAACGCGTGGTGGCTTTGGAAGCGTCGAGTTTGGGGCCGCGAGCGTCGAAGCGACATGCACGGTCGAGTACACCGCTTTCCGCTCGGAGAAAGTCCTCAGTACCAACAACCTGATCGGCGTAGATACGGGTTTGACCGGCATCAGCAACGGCACGAACGGCAACCGGATCGGCACGGCGGCAGCGCCCATCGACCCGCAGTTGGGTTCCCTTGCCAACAACGGCGGGCCGACGAACACGCACGCACTCTTGGCCGGCAGTCCCGCCATCGACATGGGCAATAATGCCGAAGTGCCTCCCGGCCTGACCACCGACCAGCGCGGCGGCTCCTTCGCCCGCATCGTCAACACTACGGTGGATATCGGATCCTTTGAGGTGCAGTCAGTAGGACCGGCGCTGCCCGGCGACTACAACCAAAACAGCGTCGTCGACACGGCGGATTACACGGTGTGGCGCGACACGCTGGGGCAGAGTGGCGTCACGCCCTACAGCGGCGCGGACGGCGATGGCGACGGCGTGATCGGGCCGGTGGATTACGACGTTTGGAAGATGAACTTCGGCCAGATGTTGCCGGGAGCGGGAAGTACGGAGCAAGGCACCCTCACCCTAACCCTTTCCCAAGGGGAGAGGGGACAAGAAGACCCTCACCTCGCCACGGCGAGTCTTCGACCGGAGGGAGAGGGGGTAAAGGCACCATTGGTGGAGCCGGGGGCGGTCGTGCCGTTTGGGGCGCGCGTCGCCAGCGCGAATGCTGCGAGCCGACCCCGGCAAGATGCCGTTGCTATATCGCGCGTGTCGGCCGCGGTGCGGCGTGATGATGCGCTACTTGCCTGGCTGGCGGCGCGCTCTGTCGCACAACGGAACGACGATGACCGTGACGCGGATCGGCCGTCGAGCGATTCTGCGTTCGACGACATCTTCGCGGGACCGGTTGACGCGTGGGACGCTGTGTTCGAGTCGCAGGAGGTGACCGGTTTTCTAAGTGTTTCTTGATTGCCAATCGACGAACCGCTCCGCGGATAAACGGCGGCGCGTCGCCAGCGCGAGCCAGCCCCGGGGTCCATGCCCCGGGGCCGCATCCATCGGTGGCAGAACTCGCGCGATGATCTAAGCAACTCGCCAACGAAGCCCACACACGGCGACGAGCGCCAGGGCCATCAACACGATGCTTGCCGGCTCGGGAATCGTCAGCAGTTGGTATGCCATGTCGTAAAGGTGGTGTTGCGGCCGAATGGGTTCCCACGGGAGGAAATCCCATATGGCAGGTTGTGGCGGCAACGTTGGCGGCATGAACAAATGGCTCATGGTCGCATAATCGCCGAGATGATCGGGGTAGGCCGTCGTGTGCCAACCCCAATAGTGCTCGTGGGCCAACTTATGGGTGTCGAAATCCTGCCAGCGGGTTTGCCCCGTCAGCGGGTCGGTAATCAGTTCTAGACCGTGCCCGACTTCGGCCGCGATGGAAATCCAGTAAACCTGATTCGGCAGTTGATGGAAGCCGTCGGGTCGAGCGTAGAAACCATCGGCATGATCGAGGCATGCCGCCCACAAATCGGCCTCGTATTCCCAGATGTCATGCCCGTCCCAGCCTTTGTACGGCGTCGGCGTCATGCGGACGCTTGGCTTGGGAATCGTGTACGTGCCAAGCAGTCCGTCGGGCCGGCTGTAGTCGGTAAGTCCGCCGCGCGTACCGGGGATGTCGCGGAAAAAGGAGATCGTGAAGGCGTCTTCGTCGCCGGGCAGGAACGGCCGCACCGTCATTCCGCCCGTGGGATTAGTGATCCACAAATCTGAATTGGGAAAATAGGATCCCCACCATTTGACAGTGAGCACCGGCCGGGGATCCGGATCCCAAAAATCATCGGCGACGATCCAGTTGGGCTCGAGCGTTGGGCTCTGCATCGACTTATTCCAGTCGAAGTCCGACGGGATGTTCTCGCCCCAGAGCGACATGTCGGTCGGATTGACCAAGTGACTGATCGGCGAGTTGTACTTGACCACGGTCCCCGTGTGGTGATGACCGGGATTTGGGTCGGGTTGTGCCCACGTCGGTGCCGTTAGATACAGCGCCAGGGCGAGCGCAATACCAGCGGCCGTAAAGATGCGTCTCATAGTCCACCTCCTAGACATTGGCCCGCGGAAGGAGAATACCGCTCGCGGGCGCACGGAACCAATCGCCAACGAGCGAACGGGCCTCAACCCTGCTCCGGCAAGGCAGCCATACAGAAAAGCGATTCGCGCCCGGCCGCCGACCTTGCGGTGGCCGAGCCGACGCGTAGTGCCAAATGAAGAGATGATTTCGAGGGCGGCAAGCAGCCGCAGCCAATTGCTTTTATTAGAAGCGCTCCGACTCGGGTGTCAAGCAGATGCGGATGAAAATGGGGTGCGGACAATCCCTTTGGCGTACATTCGACGGAGCCGAGTCAGAATGTTGCAAGCGCTACCGGCGGGCGCCGCCGCGAATCACCAACACTGAACGACGCGAGCGAACGAGCAGTCAACGTATGCGGATTCAAGCAGCCGCAAGACCAATCCGCAGCTCGCTGCGACTCGCACTAGTCGCAGAGCTTGATCGTTTCGGCCGTTGGCACCACCTTGGCATACGCGAAGCCGAGCGCCGACATGAACGCGGCGTGGACTTCGGCGGCGGCAACTTTCGTGCCGTCGAATTCCACGTTGGTCGTTGCGCAGGCGTCGTGGGCCACGATGCAGTCGAAGCCGAGGTCGGCGGCGGCGCGGGTCGTGGCGTCGATGCACACGTGACTCATCGCGCCGCAGATGGCCAGTCGCTCGATGCCCGCTTTCTTGAGCTCCTCGAGCAACCGCGTTTCGCGGAAGCTGTTGGGGAAGTGCTTCACGACGACCGTCTCGTTCGGGCCGGGGGCAATCGAGCGGTGAATCTTTGCCCCGTCGCTGCCGGCCACGAAGAACGGGGCGGTTTCGTCTTCCCAGGTGTGCTGGATGTGGAAGGTCGGCAGCTTCATGCTGCGGAAATGGGAGAGTAGCTTGGCGGCGTTGGCGGCCACTTGCTCGATCTTGACAAGCTCCATCTTGCCGCCGGGAAAGTAGTCGTTCTGGACGTCGACGATGACGAGACCGGTTTTCATGCGGGAACCTGCGGAGGCGCGTGCGGGAAGGTGGGAATGGATACCCACATTATTCCGCAAAATATGCGTTGGGGGAAGGCGCGACGAGGCGAGCAAAATGCAAACTGAAAAATGGGGGAGCAGGCCGGCGATGCCGGCGCCGCACTGCTTCTACCGATAATCGTCCATGCCGAGGCGGATTTTTAGTTCTTCGAACTCTTGGATGAACCGCTCGGTGGTCGAATGGACGTGCTCGGCTTCGGTGATGAACTTCATGTCCTCGCGGCAGTTGAGATTCGCATCAATCAGGAGGCCTTCGTACGGCGTGAGGTTGTTGCCGTACACCAAGAGCAGCTTGTGTTCGTCGAGCTGGACTTCCTGCGGGATGTTCGGATTGAGGACCGCGATGCCGGTGCAGCCGTCGTTGATCAACAGGTCTTCGTAGTCCCAGAGGATGCTCTGCAGGATCGGCAGCTCGATGTGTTCGCGGTACAGGTCGGTGTGGCCACGCGACTCTTGCGAATGACTGGTTTCGAGGACGACGTCGACGGACTCGCCGAGCGGGGTCAAGAGCTCGATGAACGTCTCCATCATGCGCGGCTTGGTGACGGCCGCCATCAGGACGGGAACGGTCGAACGGGTCTCGGCGTCGCGATAGACGTCGTGGCGGAAGCCGGCCGACGGCACAATCTCGAGGTTGTACGACGGCCGGACGGCGTCGGTGAGCTCGAAGTTGCCGTAGCGCGCGACGGCCAGGTGGGCTTCCAGCTGGCTCTCGCTGAGCTGCTCGAAGCTCTGGACGGTCTTCGTCTTCGTCTGCGAATCGTCTTCAAAGACGTTCACAAAAAATTGTTTCAAGAATCCCATCGGCGATTCTCTCGGCTTGGTCGGTTTGGGTTGGGGCGTTCGGCGCGAGCCGAACGGCCATGTTCGTTCTGTTGGGGAAAACCTACTGGCCGGGAGCTTGTTTGGGGGACCGTGGGCCGGACTTGCGTCCGGCCCCGTTGGGTCTGCACAAAGTTAGGTCACACTGTGGCAGGCCAAGATGGACTGGCTGGGAGCGAGGGCTGAAATTGCCAGCTTGGCACTCTACAGACCGCACGACCGGACTAGGCGGGAAATAGCTCTTAGCTGTTAGCTATTAGCCCTTAGCCAGAAGGGTTTTTCGGGCGAAGAACGGCCTGCTGGCTAAAAGCTAATGGCCAAAAGCTAACAGCTTCTTTGCTACGTTGCTTTTTGGCAGCGCACCAGCGACATCACCGCCATCGCCGTGCCGTATTGCTGGTGGT
>JANNTD010000316.1:0-5294 GCA_031403315.1 Planctomycetota bacterium | reverse complement strand
GGCTCGAATACCGAAGCTGGTTCCGCTGCGAGTCGGACCTTTACCAGTTCGGCAGCCTATGCCATCGATCTTTTGGCGCTGACGAATCCGCGTCAGGACTTACTCGTCGGACTGCTCGACACCAGCAGCGAGGGGGCCGGCTTTGACTCGCTCAATTTTCAGATCAGCCGCGAGGGTGTGGTGGTCGTCAATCAAACTTTTTTGACGGTGGCAGACGCGGTCACATTTCTCGACAACAAGACTGTGAATTTAGGCTCGAATGGCGTCGGCAATGTGAGTGGCAACCTCGATTTGGTGTTCACCACGACGCTCATCACCAACGACGCGGGAGCCGGCTTCTATTTTGACCTGGCGTTCGGGAACTCGACGATCGATATCGGCCGCGTGCCGGGCGACTACGACCGGGACGGCGACGTCGACGCGGCGGACTACACGGTCTGGAAGTCTTCGTTCGGCTCGATGGCGAGCTTGGACGCCGACGGCAACAAGAACGGTACCGTCGATGCCGCGGACTACACGATCTGGCGAAACAACTTGGGGCTCGGCGTCGGCAGCGGTGCTGGTTCGCTCTCGAGCGTCCCGGAACCTGCCGCGCTGTGGATGTTGGTGATCGGTTGTGTCGCGGTTGCATCCTGCGAACGGAAGCGATCGCGAAACGGTTGAGAACGGCTCTTTAGAAGTCTGAATGGCCTGTCGCTTCAAGCCCGGACCTGCGTAATTTTGTCGCACGTGAGACTGGCTCTCTGTCCGCGCGGGTGAATCATTGGGCGCCGGTCGGAATTTTCTGGTGCGATCTTACCGCTGCGGCTATAGTCAATCTGACTGTCACGATTTGCGGGGCGTTGCGGAACGGCGCACCACGTGACTGAGTTGCGGGAACCGGGGAGAGCGAGCCATGTCTTTGCGCGGGTGGGGGCGTCGTTTTGTGTTGGGGCTTGTTGCGTCGCACTTGTGCGTCGGGAGCGCCTGGGGGCACGGGTCAGTGGTCAGTCCCGAGAGCCGGGTGCACCGGGTGTATGCCAGCAATCCGGAGAATCCGAGCTTTCCGCTGGCGGAGAATGCCGTGCAAACGGACGGCACGTTGTCTTACTACACTTGGACGGAGCTGTCGCGGAACATTCCGTCCGCGGTGAACGCGGGATTGCCGGCGGGGTTCAATTACTCGCCGTGGGTGCCGGACGAGCAATTGGCGAGCGGCGGACGAGTGAATCCCGCTTCCTCCGACTACTCGCGGACGTATGCCGGGCTCGACCAGGTGAGCGGCAATTGGCCGACCTCGCCCGCGCAGGCTGGCGCGCCGCTGGCGATCGACTTCGACGCCCACACGCCGCATGAGCCGAGCGTTTGGGACGTCTGGCTGACGACTGCCGATTGGAATCCGTCGCTGCCGCTCAAGTGGGGACAGATGGAATTTCTCGGGCGGCCGAGCGTTACGCTCGCCAACATGCACTACCGTTTCGACGTGATGATTCCGGAGGACCGCGCGGGGCACCATGTGCTTTGGATCGCGTGGCAGCGGGATGACCCCGTGGGCGAAGTGTTCTTTTCGACCTCGGACATCATGGTTGCGGCGGCACCAACGCTGGCGGGCGACTACAACGGGAATCACGTGGTGGATGCCGCGGACTACACGGTATGGCGCGACCACTTGGGAGCGGCGGCGGGGACGCTGCCGAATGACGTCGATGGGGGCTTGATTGGTCCGGCGCAATTTTCGCGGTGGAAGGCAAACTTCGGCTCGACAAATGGTGCGGGTTCGCGCGTCGGCTCGGCAGGAGCCTCGCCCTCCCACGTGCCCGAGCCTGCCGCTTGGGTGCTTCTGACACTGGGTGCCGTGTGCTTATCGTGGCGAAGCGGGCGGCTCTCGTTGTAGAATGCCGCCATGCCTTCACGGAAATTCATTCTTGCCAGCGGTTCGCCGCGTCGTCGCCAGCTCCTGGTCGAAGCCGGATACGAGTTTGAAGTCATTGCGCCGAGCGAGGACGTCGAGTGTGGCGTGTGCAGCCAGAACGGGCCGGCGGGGCTCGTGACGGATCTGGCCTACCGCAAGGCCGCTGCGGTGCGGGAGGAGTTGGGAAGACAAGGAGACAAGGAGACGGGGAGACGGGGAGAAAAAGCTGCGATTATCGTGGCGGCGGATACGGTCGCCGAGTGCGACGGCTTTGTGTTGGGCAAGCCGCGCGACGAGGCGCATGCCCGAGCGATGCTGCGGGAGTTGCGCGGCAAAGCGCATCGTGTGCTGACGGGCGTGTGCGTGTGGCCGCCGGATAGGTCGGAGCCGCTCATTCGCGTCGCGGTGACGCAGTTGGTCATGGACAACCTATCGGATGATGCGGTCGAAGAGTATCTCGCCACCGGGGAATGGAAAGGTAAGGCGGGGGCGTTTGGATACCAGGATCGGCTTGGCTGGGTGCACGTCGAATCGGGGAGTGAGACGAACGTGGTCGGGCTGCCGATGGAGCTGTTGGCGGAAATGTTGGCCGAGGTGGAGGGGAGCTAAACCGCAAGCGGTGGGCCAGCTTTGGCGGGTGGTTGGCAGTATAATTACTCTTGGTGGGCCGGCCTTGTTGGATTCTCATCTTGCCGTCGTGCGTTGGAAAGGCGACAGTTGAGGGGGAATTCGGCCGACCAGCGTTCGGCGATACCTGACCTCCGACCATTCAATCACTTCGCATGAAACTTCGCGTTGGCGTCGTGGGACTTGGCAAGGCCTGGGAAAGTCGGCATGCGCCGGCGCTCAAGGCCCTGGCGGATCGTTTTGAGGTGCGGGCGTTTTGCGATCCGGTCGCCCATCGGGCGGCGGAGGTGGCCCAACGCTGGCCGGCGCGGACGTGCGACGGTTTCCGGGCCTTGGCCGAAAGCGAAGACATCGACGCGGTGATGCTGCTCTCGGCCCGCTGGTATGGAGCGCTGCCGATCCTCGCGGCCTGCGACGCGGGCAAGGCGATCTATTGTGCTGCCGCGCTCGATCTCGACACCGACGCGGCCGAGCAAGTGCGACAACGGGTGCGCGACGCCGGCGTGGCTTTCATGGCCGAGTTTCCCTGCCGGTTGGCCCCGGCCACGCTGCGGCTCAAAGAGTTGATGGCGACGCGGCTGGGCCGACCGCGGATGTTGTTTTGCAACCGCCGCCACACTTCGCGCAAAGACGGCACGCCCAGCTACACATCCGACATGCGGCAATTGATTGAAATGGTCGATTGGTGCCGCGACGTGGTCGGCGAGGAAGCGTCGAGCGTCGTGGGCGCGGCTCATGCGTCGATGGCGGCCGGCTGCACCGATCCCGCGGAAAGGCCCGCGAAGGATTATTTGGTGATGACGCTCGACTTCTCGCCGTCGGGCGAAATCGGCACCGGCGCAGTGGCTCAGATTGCGTGTGGCAGCTACGTCGCACCGCAGTGGCAGGAGGCGGCGGCATTTCGCCGGCCTGCCGACTTGCAAGTCGTCTGCCAGCGCGGGATCGCTTTTTTAGATTTGCCGCACACGGTCGTCTGGTTTGACGATGCCGGACAGCACTCTGAACTCTTGGACCACGACCGGTCGGTGGGCGAGCAGTCGCTCTTGCATTTCCACCGCCAGGTGAGCAGCCTGGTGCTCAAGACGGCGAGTCTTGAAGACGCCTTCCAGGCGCTGACGATCGTCAATCGCGCGCAAGAGAGCTATCTGCAGGGCCACCGGATCAATTTGGCCTAAAACGCCTGTCTTGAACGGCTCGTTGACCCACCCGATTTGGCCCATTAAAATCGTCGGGCGGTCCGGTGACGGGCCCTTGTCTCGAACTGCCCCATTGACTGGAAAACTGCCCGGAACACTCGCGAGCCCTCGATGCCAACCACTGCGCAAGACCTGGACCTGACGGCCATTAACACGATCCGCACGCTGGCGATGGACGCGGTCGAGGCAGCCAAATCGGGCCACCCGGGCACGCCGATGGCGCTCGCGCCCGTGTCGTACCAATTGTGGACGCAGTACCTGCGTTACGATCCGACGCAGCCCCATTGGCCGAACCGCGATCGCTACGTGCTCTCGTGCGGTCATGCGTCGATGCTGTTGTATTCGCTGATTCACTTGGCCGGGATTCGACAAGCGGACGAAAATGGCACCGTGACGGACGAGCCGGCGGTGTCGCTCCACGAGATCAAAAATTTTCGACAGTGGGGCTGTCGCACGCCTGGGCACCCCGAGCATGGCCACACGACGGGCGTCGAAACCACGACCGGTCCACTGGGTCAGGGTTGCGGCAACAGCGTCGGGATGGCGATTGCCGAACGCTGGCTCGCGGCCCGCTACAACAAACCCGGTTTCACGCTGTTCGACTACAACGTCTGGACGCAGTGCAGCGACGGCGACCTGATGGAAGGTCTATCGTGCGAAGCGGCGTCGCTCGCCGGGCACTTGAAGCTGGCGAATCTGTGTTGGATTTACGACGATAACCACATCACGATCGAAGGCAAGACGGATTTGGCGTTCAGCGAGGACGTGGCGACGCGATTCCGCGGACTCGGCTGGCAAGTGCTCGCGGTGCAGGATGCCAACGATCTGGCGGCCATCGATCATGCTTACCAGGGCTTTTTGTCTTACAAAGACGGTCCGACACTGATCGTCGTCAAGAGCGTCATTGGCTACGGCGCGCCCACGAAGGCGGGCACGGCGAAGGCGCACGGCGAAGCACTGGGTGATGAGGAGATTGCCAAGACAAAGGCCGTGTATGGTTGGCCAGCGGAGGCGAAGTTTCTCGTGCCGCCCGAAGTGCCGGAGCATTTCGAGTCCACGCTCGGCAAGCGCGGGAAAGAAACGCGCACAGCCTGGGAAACGTTGTGGGCCCAGTACCAGAAAAAGTATCCCGAGCTGGCGGCCGAGCTCAAGTTGATGTGGGCCCACGAGCTGCCCAGCGGCTGGGACAGCGGTTTGCCGGTGTTTCCGCCAAGCGAAAAGGGCGATGCCACGCGGAACGCGGGCGGCAAAGCGCTCAACGAAATCGCCAAGAAGATTCCCTGGCTGTTGGGCGGTTCGGCCGACCTCGCGCCCTCGACCAAGACGCTGCTCACGTTCGAGGAAGCGGGCGGCGGATTGTCGGCGGCGAATCCGGGCGGACGGAATTTGCACTTCGGCATCCGCGAGCATGCGATGGCGGCGGCCGTCAACGGGATGGTGCTCACCGATTTGCGGGCGTTCGGGGCGACGTTCTTCGTGTTTTCGGACTACTGCCGGCCGTCGCTGCGATTGGCGGCGATCATGAAGATTCCCAGCATCTTCGTGTTCACGCACGATTCGATCGGCGTCGGCGAAGACGG
>JANNTD010000315.1:0-5740 GCA_031403315.1 Planctomycetota bacterium | reverse complement strand
CTTCGCCAAACCGCCGCTTACGCGGCGACGCTTCCTGCTCGACTGAACTCATCTTTCGGAACTCCTTCAGGGACCATTATCCGGCCCCCGCCACTGTCCGAAAGTGGTGGGCTATCGCATCACAATATTTCAAGACGAGCGAATGGTTTGGATCTGCGAAAGCATTGCGGGACACCAACGCCAAGCAGACAACAATGATGCGGATCACATATGACATCAGAGCCATCCCGAAAATTTGGTTACGTTGACAGTTAATTCTCACTCTAACTGCTCACGAGCGAATCGGAAAGTGAAAGAAATCCCTGACTGGATTTCATGAATTACATTTCACGACCAAAGATCAGGCTAGTTCGGTCCGAAGCTGCGGGATCTGACTTTGGCGAGGACTGCGGGAGGGGGTGCTCGATGATAGAGGCGCCGAGACCAGCCAGTTTATGGAGTCGGTGCCGATAGGAAAGCGGCGTACCGAATCTTCGTTCAATTGCCGCCGCTGACTCCAAGCAGCTCGGCGTTGATCTTGGCGATGATATTGGCTGCGTCCGATTCAACGCGGACCACGCGAACGCCTACGCCGGCGCCCTCGACCTGGGAGATTGCAGAACTGACGGCGTCGTGTAGCGTGGACGCGGCGCGCTCGAATTCGAGATATGCAATGTCGTCACTGACGTTGAATTCGATGTCGCCCCCCGTGGCCGCAAACAGGGCGTCGGCGAGTTCCGGCGTGATCTCAGCAACACCGGACAGAATCAACGTGAATTGATAGTTGCTCATCGTATCTCACCGAGCGATTCTAATGCGGGCAGCGAGCGACAAATCGTCGAAGCGCGTTTGCGTGATTCTGTGGACTACGTGGCGTTGACCACACCGATTTTTGGCATCCTCCACGACCGAAGGAGCATCGCACGAGGCCCCAACAGTGACCGCGACGTGATTCAACGATCGACCAGCCCAAGCTTTCCGCATGTTGCAGTGCCGCCTCAATCTCCTTGTTGGGATGTCGACCTCGCGCCAAATCGGCCGCCCTTCTTTACGAGTTCTCACTCGGTATCGATTCGGAGGGTATGCATTGCGCGAACAACGATCGTTTCATTTTATTGAAGCGGGGAAACGAAGGCAAACTCAGTACTGGCAACCCTTTGTACGAACCGAGACTTTTCCCGCGGCTGGGAGCCAGTTAGTTGGGCCCGAGGCTGCGGGATTTGATTTTGGCGAGGACTTCGGGGAGCGGGTATTCGATGATCGAGACGCCAAGGCTCGTGACTTCCCGGAGGCGCTGGTAGCCGCGGGTGATGAGGACTTCCTGGTCGCGGACGAAATTGGGGTCGAGTTGGCGTTTGTCGAAGGGGCCTTCCACGACGACGGGGGGCTGGAAGGCGTCGGCGACGATGTATTGGGCGAGCGTCGGGTTGCAGCGGATGTGGCGTTCTTTGGTCGTGTGGAGCACCTCGGGGTCTAATAGGCCGATCACGTAGCGAAGGTAGAGATCGCTATCGGTGAGTTCGGCCACGTCCTGGCCGCAGACTTCGCAGAGATAGCCTTCGTCGCATTTGGCCATGGAAGGGTTGAGAGTTTAGGGTTTATGGTTGAGGGGTATGAGAAAAGCGTCTGACTCTCAACACTCAACTCTCGACCCTCAACTCTTTACAATCCCAGCACATCGTTCATCGAGTACAGGCCGGGCGGTTTGTTTTGGAGCCATTCGGCCGCGAACAGCGCGCCTTGCGCGTAGCAGTCGCGGTTCGAGGCGGCGACGCGGAGCTCGAGGGTTTCGCCGAGCATGCCGAAGATGATCGTGTGTTCGCCGGGGTTGTCGCCCGTGCGAATGGCGTGGTAGCCGATCTCGGTGCGGGGGCGTTTGCCGGGTCGGCCTGCGCGGCCGTGGACGTGCTCGGTCTGGCCCATCTCGCGGGCGACGATCTCGCCGAAGCGGAGCGCCGTGCCGCTGGGGGAGTCTTCCTTGAAGCGGTGGTGGCGTTCGAGGATTTCGACGTCGACGCCGGAGGGGAGATCTTTCAACGCCTGGGCCGCGATCTCGGTGAGCTTCATGGCGACGTTGACGGCGGTGCTCATGCTGGGGGCCCAGACGATCGGGATTCGCTCGGCCGCTTTGCGGATAAATTCGTGCTGGCCGGCGTCGAGGCCGGTGGTGGCGATCACCAGCGGCTTCTTAAATTCGAGGCAGTGCTTGGTGACGGCGACGGCGGCGTCGGGGACGGAGAAATCGATTACCACGTCGGCATCCGATTCACCGACGACACCCAGCGAGATGCCGAGCGGGCCGACGCCGGCGATCAAACCGGCGTCTTGGCCGAGCAGGGGATGATTGGCCGATTCGAGTGCAGCGACGATTTGGTAACGCGGGTCCTGGCTGGCAACGGCGGTGACGCGCTGGCCCATGCGGCCGGCGGCTCCGTGGATGGCGATTTTCATGGTCCGGGTAGTTCTCAGAGCGCGGCCGACGAGGAATTGGAAATAGGGCTCGACGCTGGTAACGGGGCCACGATGGCCTTCGTTGAATTCTGTGCGAACGTGACAAATTTGCGTCCTGATTCCTGCTCGCGTTTGCGGATATCTTCGCAAATCGCACGCACGTCTCCGGAAAACTTGTCCGTATGTCGTCGTCGCGCGGCTCGAATTTCTTCAACAATCGGATCGATCCACATGACTTAATCCTCCAACAATTCCTCCGGCGAGCAAATGACCGGCGGCCTGTACCCAGCCTTGCCGATAACCTCTTCAATTTTCCGGCGCATCGACGGATTGGCAATGTGACGGAAATTCCAAGTAACCAGGTATTCTACGCCATGCGCTGCAGCAAGGGCTATATGGGCGGCGTCCTCCGGCTCTGTTTTCGGAACTGCGCCTTCGCCCAATAGTGCGTCGATCACTCGTTGCACCTCGGACGTGACGCTGACTCGATTCAGATCGCTGATTGTCTGTAGCCGCTCCGCCGCAGCGGTTTGATCACCATCGGCACATTCGTCGACGACGATTTGGGAAACGACAAGCTCAAAGTGGTCGCGCGCCGTCCGCCACCACTTTTTGGTGGCAAGCTGGTGGCCGACAACGATCGCATCCGACTGCTGCCGGGCAGTAAGATACCCGATGACGGACGTTTCAACGTAGACACTTGGCTTTGACACGAAAATTCACATAAGTGCGGTGCTGAGTTGCGAAAAAGTCTCGAAAAGAACAATACTGTTCGTCAGATAGCGATCACGATCGACGGACAGGATTGTCCATCCTACGGTCTGTTCGCGCTAACTATTGAGTTGAATCGCCCGGACGATCTCGTCGAGGTTGTTGTCGACTTGGACGGCGCGGTTGGCGAAGGCGGCCCGGCTCACGCCGCGACTGCCGAGCACGCGATTGAATTCGGCTTGGTCGTGCGTGTGGTAGGCGACCGTCGCCGTGGGGTCCTTGAGTTGGTGGCCGGTGAGGATGGCGACGACGCGCTCGCTGGGGGCAATGACGCCTTCTTCGCGGAGCATTTTTGCGCCGGCGACGCTCGCGGCGCTGGCGGGTTCGCAGCCGAGGCCGTTGGCGCCGATTTGGGCCTTGGCGTCGAGCATCTGCTCGTCGGTGACTTCGCGGACGACGCCGTTCATCCATTCCAGCGAGCGGAGGCACTTGGTGAGGTTCACCGGGCGGTTGATTTCGATGGCACTGGCGATCGTGGAGGCGCGGCGATTGGCATCGTCCATCTCGGCGTAGTAGTTGTTAATGATCGCGGCGTCGGGGCGGCCGCCGTTCCAGCGGAGGCCACGGTGTTCGTAGAGTTGGTAGAGTGTATCGGCGCCGGCGGCGTTGATCACCGCTATTCGTGGCATGCGGTCGATCAGTCCGAGCTCGTGCAATTCGTGGAAGGCTTTGCCGAAGGCGCTCGAGTTGCCGAGATTGCCGCCGGGGACGACGATCCAATCGGGCACCTGCCATTTTAGGGCTTCAAGGACGCGGAACATGATCGCCTTCTGGCCTTCGAGCCGGAAGGGATTCACGCTGTTGACAAGGTAAATGCCTTCTTGCGCACTGACTTGTGAGACGCGGTGCATCGCATCGTCGAAGTCGCCGGCAATCTGGAGCGTGAGCGCGCCGTAGTCGAGCGCCTGCGACAATTTGCCGTAGGAGATCTTGCCTGAGCCGATGAAGATGATCGCCTGCATCAACTTGCTGACGCCGCAATAGAGGGCGAGCGAGGCGCTGGTGTTGCCGGTGGAGGCACAGGCAGCGCGGCTGGCGCCGATCATGTGAGCGTGGGTGAAGGCAGCGGTCATACCGTTGTCTTTGAAGCTGCCCGAAGGGTTCATGCCCTCGTATTGCAAGTGCATTCTTCCGGGCAGCATGCCGACGTATTGGCCGACGCCGTCGGAGAGATGCAGGAGCGTCTGACCCTCGCCAATGGTGACGATCTTCTCGGCCGGAGCGAAGGGAAAGAGCTCGCGGAACCGCCAGACGCCGCTGAAGCAGAGCGGATCGTGGCGGCGGCTCCATTTTTGTTCGAAGGCGGCGAGCGATTTGGGGACTTGGGCGGCATCCCAATCGTAGGCTACGTCGAGCAGAGAGCCACAGGCTTTGCAGCTGGTGCGAACCTCGCCCACGTCGTACGTCGCCGCACAGCTAGGCTGGATGCAGCGCTGATAGGCCAGGTCGGTCTTCACTTTAACCGTCGACGCCAACGTCAACTCCTTGGCACGCACTGCCGGCCCGATCGCTCTGGCGGCAATCAGCGCGCAGACCGGGCGCTAGCCCGGTAAACTACTAGCACCGAACAACTTAGTGTCAGTCTAGCGAAGATTGACCGAGGTCGCAACTCGACCCGGCCGCCAGCGAGAGGGAGCCGGTTGCTGGACATCTGTGAGCGACGAATTTACAATAACGGGTCTTCGCTATGTGAGGCGGAGTGGACAGACGAAGACGTCGAGCAACCGGGAGACCACCGATGAAGAAGACGGAAATGCTGGCATTCAAGGACAAACTCCACTTGATTCGCGCGCGGTTGCGCGGCGACGTAACGGCGATGGCCGAAGTCGCGCTACGGAAATCGGGAACGGAAGCGGGAAATGCCGGCATGCCGATCCACATGGCAGAGTTGGGGAGCGATAATTTCGAACAGGAGTTCACACTCATCCTGATGGAAACCGACGAAGACACGTTGGGGCGCATTGACGCGGCGCTAGACCGCATCGACGAAGGCAACTTCGGCCGCTGCGTGCAGTGCGACGCCACCATCGGCAAAATACGGCTCAACGCGATTCCGTACACTCCGGTTTGCATCAAGTGCGCCGAGGCGCAGGAAAGCGTCCGGTAGCGCGACTGGCTTTGCCCTTGCCGGCGACTGGTTTGCCACTGTCGGCGACTGGCTTTTGACGACGAGGTCGATCCATGCGCGATGTGCCACGGAGTCGGTACATTCTGTTCGGCGCGATCGCTGCCGTCGGCTGCGGTGTCGATCTCTTGACCAAAGCCTGGCTGTTCTCATGGCCCGAGCTGGGCGGTGGCAACGTGCATTGGTTGTGGCCGGGCCACGCGGGGTTCCAACTCAGCTGGAATCAGGGCGCGCTGTTCGGCATGGGTCAGGGGAGCACCTGGTTGTTCGCCGCGTTGAGTGTGCTGGCCGGCTGCGCGATTCCGCTGTGGCTATTTTACTGGCGCGCAGCGCAGGACCTCTGGCTGACGGCCGCGTTGGGGTCGGTGATGGGGGGGCTCTTGGGCAATCTCTACGATCGGTTGGGGCTCCCCG
>JANNTD010000314.1:0-8813 GCA_031403315.1 Planctomycetota bacterium | reverse complement strand
CAGCGCTCTGAAGCCCTCCGGCTGCCCTCCGTGGAACCGCACGGTAGGCTCAGAGTAGGCGTGCCCTTGACCGCCTTGGCAGGACTCAAACGTCTCGACACCTGCGCCACGAAGCGCCAGCACCGCGCCGGTGATACCTGGATCGAGCGGTGGATAGAAAACTTCAGTCATGTCCAATACTCCTACTTCTTTGGCGATTTCTTCTTGCCTTTGCTGGCGATTACCCGCTCAGCCTCTGCAAATAGGATCGGCCGCACCCAAGCCTTGGCGTCAGTCGCATCGAGCAGACGCTTCTCGGCCTTCGTGATCTTGATGGCGAAAATCTGATCGCGCCGTTCTGCGGCCGGTACTGGTGGTCTCCCGGCCCCGGGCCGCTTGCCGCCGTGCTGTGATTCTTTTGCCATCTCTGAATTATTTGAAAAGAGTTACTAAAAATCAAGCCCAATCTATTGACCCGCCTTTTGATTTATGTTAACATTAATCAAGTGAGAAGAAAAAACCCCGTCCGGTGCTTGTAACACCGACCGGGGCAACTACTACCGGCTTTCGCCAGAAGCAGCCTGAGAACTTCATTCTAGCGAAAGCCCCTGAAAATGGGAGCCGTCGCTGTGATCGCAATAGTTTGTCAGCATGAAAAGCGGGTGAAGTGGGGAAAGACCAAGGCCGGGACTATCCGCTATCGCTGCAAGGATTGCGGCAAGATGCTGACCGAATCCACTGAACTATTCGGCGGGATGAGGATCGGCGTGGACAAGGCCGAACAAATCATCGAGCTGCTGTGCGAGTGCAACAGCGTGTCGGCAACTGCCCGGATCGCGAAATGCGACATTCACACGGTTCTGGGCCTGATGGTTTACGTGGGTCAGCAGTGCAAGCGATTCATGGAAGAACAGATTCGCAACGTCTATGTCGCCGATATTCAATGCGACGAAATCTGGCAATTTGTTTTCTGCAAGGCGCGGCGGGCAAACGAGCGCGGCGAGTTCGCCGAACGCGGCGATTCGTACTGCTTCACAGCCATCGAGCGCACAACCAAACTGTTGGTCGCTTGGCATCTTGGCCAGCGCAATGATGACCATACGATGGCGTTTTGCGTGAAGCTGCGGAACGCAACCAGGGGCCACTTTCATCTTAGCACAGACGGCATGACCAGCTATCCAGCAGCGGTAGCTTGGAATTTCTCCGGCCTAGTCGACTACGGCCAAGTGATTAAGCATTTCGGCGACAACACGCGGGAAGATCAGCGCAAATACTCGCCGCCGAGGATAATAAGCACGGAGAGACGGGCCATCATGGGCTTCCCAGAATACGATCAGACCTGCACGTCGCATTGCGAGCGAATGAACGGAACGATTCGGAATTTCGTGAAACGAATGGGTCGTCTGACCTATTGTTTCAGCAAAAAATGGGAGAATCACGAGGCCGCGATGGCGCTTTTCTTCGCCCATTACAATTGGTGCCGGAAGCACAAAAGCCTGAAAGGGCAGACTCCGGCGATGGCTCACGGCCTCGACGCCGATCATCCGTGGACCGTCCGTGAATTGCTCGAAGCCGTTACCTCGTAGTGGTTTAGTGCTAGCATGAGCCACCACAATACGTTGTGGTGGCCTTTTATTCATCTGTGAGCGCGTCAATTGCAGTTTCCCCGAAGAAAAAACGTCACCAACACAAAATCACACACCACCTAGCGAAACGGTAGTCGCCCAAAATGCACGAGGTACTTGTATTCGTGTTCGGCCACGCTACACTCGACCATCAACTTGCATTTCCCTCCTTTGCCTGGTGACAAGGCTGTTAACCAAAGGGAGTTCTTTCCGCCGAGCGAACAGGACGTTGAACTCGCCGCCGCCGCAAGTTGGCCTGCTCTAATTGGCGGGTCTACCGTGGCGACTGGCCAGCCACCAAGCGAACGCCGTTTTTCGGCTTGGTGACGCTCGTTCTGCCTCCATCGATCGCCGCGCGAGTTGCTGCGCACTCGCGGATCGTTCGTTCGACAGAGGGAACTCACCGTGCAAAGGCCGTTCTGAGAATGGCCAGGGAGTGCAAGGGAATGTCTAAGCCAATTATTGGTCTCAATGCCGATTTTCGCGCCGCCGCCGCGGGCCGTACGTCGTTCGCCTACATCGACGCGTGCTACTTCGACGCGGTCACTCAAGCAGGTGGCATCCCGCTCATCCTGCCGCCCCTCGAGAGCGACGAAGACCTTGCCGACGCGCTCACATCGATTGACGGTGTCGTGCTCGTAGGCGGGGCCGACCTCGACCCACGCCGCGACGGCTGGATGACCCATCCCACGATCCGGCCGCTCGCTCCGCGCCGCGAGACCTTCGATCGCCGGCTGATGCGGATCATCGCCGAGCGGCGACTTCCCGTGCTCGGCATCGGGGCCGGCATGCAGCTACTGAACGTCATGATGGGCGGTAATTTGATGTTCCACATCCCCGAAGATCGGCCCACGGCCCTGCCACATCTCGATCCCCTCGACCCGGCCCACCGCCACACGCTCGTGCTCACGCCCGGCTCGCTGATGGAGCGCGTCTACGGCGATGGTGAACTCCGCGTCAACAGCATGCACCACATGGCACTGGACGACATTGCCCCGGGCTTCGAAGTGACCGCCCGCTGCCCAGACGGAATCGTCGAAGCCATCGAGAGCACGATCCCCGAATGGTTTGCGATCGGCACGCAGTTCCATCCGGAAGCGCCGACGGCGTCAGCCCTTGATCGGCGGATCTTCGAAGAATTTGTCGACGCGGTGAAGGAATCGGCGGCCGCCATGCGGATGGTTGCCTAGCCGGTTGACTCTGTACACGGAAGGCTGCGATTGTTTGACTGTTGGGTGCGGTCTGGCGAGCCACGGAAGCGCTTCGCCAGGCCGCACCTGCTTTTTGCGCTGCCAGGATCGCGGGAGCCTGTTGCCGTGTTTTCCAGCGAACTCGTCTGCCGCAATTGCCAGTGGCGCACCGTCTGCGGCCGTGACGATGCCATTGGCCGATTGCGGCTCATCGGGCTATTGCGGCGCGACCCCGATCCGGACGAGGACCTCGTGCGGGTGCTCTTCGTTGAAGCCGCCCCGCGAATGACCTGCCCGATCTGCAAAGAGAAGCGACTGCATGCGGTCGACCATGATCCAAACGACACAGATGATGCCGACTGGCTCTCGGCCGTGCTCTGCGAAGTCTGTCGTCAGCCGATTCCGCCAGAGCGCGTGGAGGCATTGCAGGGCGTCAAACGCTGTGTCGCCTGCCAAGGTCGCACCGAAGCCGGCGTCGCGGTCGAAGAGCCGGAATACTGCCCGCGGTGCGGTTCGATTGTCGAAATCCGCACCAGCCGCGGCGCCGGCATCACGCGCTACCGCCGCTTCTGCACCGGCAACCCGCCCTGCCGCTTGTGAGCATCCGGCTCACACCTCGCCGATGTCCTCGTTCCACAATTCGGGCCGTGCCTTGATGAATTCTTCCATCAACTCGAGGCACTCGGCGCTATCGACGATTTCCAGCTCGATGCCGCGCGAGCGCGTGTAATCCTCCGGCCCGCGGAAGGTGCGGTTCTCGCCGATGACGATCCGCGGGATGCGGTACAAGAGGGCGGTGCCGCTGCACATGTCGCACGGCGAAAGGGTCGAATAGAGAACGCTCTTGCGATAGTCGGCTGGTTTCAGCCGGCCGGCGTTCTCGAGGCAATCCATTTCGGCGTGCAGGATCGCGCTGCCGCGCTGGACGCGGCGATTGTGCCCGCGGCCCACCACGCGGCCGTCGACCACCAGCACCGAGCCGATCGGAATCCCGCCCTCGGCGAGTCCCAGCCGTGCCTCTTCGATCGCCATTTCCAGAAATCGATCCATCGCAGCACCCCTTGCCGGGTGAGTCGCCCAGGCTGAATCACAAAAAAGTGGCCGATTTCGCAGCCGATTTTACGCACTGACCGCATGCCGCCGGTGGCAATTTGCCGCACCGGCAACTATGCTAAACCCATATACCACAGCCGCGGCAGTCGCGCCCACTACTGATTCTGCATCGGATGAGAAATACTACTTCGACAAGCGCCCCGCGTGCCGCGGTCGCCTGGTGTGCTCTGGCCGCGCTCGTGCTGGGCAGTTGGGCGGCATCGGCTCCCGCGTCCGAGCTGCGTCCGACCAAGGAATTCGCCGACGTCGCCGCGGCCGCCAATCGCTACGTCGAGCAGTACGGCGCCGAGCACGTGCTCTTGGTGCTCGACATCGACAACACGATCATGGCGATGAACCAGGACCTCGGCAGCGACCACTGGTTCGAGTGGCAGAATTACCTGCTGCAGAACGAGCCCGATTCGCCATATTTGGTCGCCGACACGTTTCCCGGCCTGCTCGAAGTGCAAGGCATCATCTACAACCTCGGCCACATGCACCCGCCCGAGGCCCAGCAGCCGGCGCTCGTGGCCGGGCTGCAGAAGCGGGGCGTCTCGACGATCATCCTCACGTCGCGCGGCCCCGAGTATCGCGTGGCGACCGAGCGCGAGCTCAAGAATTGCGGCTACAATCTCGCGGCCACGGCCTTAGCGGTCGAAGTGCCCGGCGGCACCTATCTCGCTTTCGATCCGGCGAGTCCCGATAAAGACGGTCTCACCGCCGACGAGCTCAAGACATTCAAGCTGGAAGAGCCGCGGCCCGTGAGCTACGAAAACGGCATCTTCATGACGGCCGGGCAGCACAAGGGCATCATGCTCTTGACGCTGCTCCATCACACCAAGCGCGATGTCAAGGCGGTGGTGTACGTCGACGACAACGTGCGGCACGTCGGCAATGTCTTCTCCGCGGCGGTCGACCGCGACCTCGAGATTTCGTCGTTCCAGTACCAGCACGAGGACGTCCGCGTCCAGCGGTTCCAATATGGCGACAAGGGCGACGTCACCCGCCGCTGGCACCAGCTCCGCGACGCGATCCAAGCGGTCTTCGATGAGCCGGCACTCGCGCCATAAGCCTTACCGCGCCCGCGCGCGTAATTCGGCCAACTCGCGCTCGAATCCGCTGTTGAGAATCGGGAACCGGCACCACGTCTTGGGGTCGAGATTCTCATCGTCGAGATGGAATGACGGCGCGTAGCGTTCGCGCTTCCACTGGTTGCGGCACCAGAGCTGGAAGAACCGCTCGACCCAAGCGGCCATCTGTTTCGCGCCATATTCGGGAAACTGCGGCCTGACGGAATCCCAAACTTCGACCGGCATCAGCTTGTCGCGGATCGCTGACCGCTCGATCGCGTCCAGCACACGGTACGGCATCAGGTCGCCCTCGTCCGTCTGGTCGGCCGACGGCGGGCGCAGCTCGGCGGTGGGCCGCTGGTTGTTGACGACGGCTAGCGCCGCGAGCGGCCCAACACCCGCGGGCCCGGTGGTTTCCATCCACTTGAGCCAGTCGAGCAGAAACGCCTTGTCGATGCCGGCGATGGGTGCGAGCCCGCCGCAGGTATCACCGTCCATCGTGGCATAGCCGACTGCCGCCTCGCTACGATTGCTCGTCGTCAAGAGCAGGGCCCCACGCAAATTCGCCAGCAGCCAGATGCCCGGCCCGCGAGCCCGGGCCTGGATGTTTTGCAGAGCCACGTCGTCTTTGGCCCAAGTGATCTCGCGGCCGACGGCCTGCGAAACGGTCGCTACATAGTCGTCGACCATTGAGTCGACGTTCCACTCGATGAACTCAGCCCCAACCGCCTCGGCCACGGTGCGAGCCGCATTCCGCGTGGTCTCGCCGCTGTTGCGGGTCGATTGGTAGACGCATGTCAGCAGTTGCCGCACCAGTTCCTGATTTGAACTGGTCGAAACCACCGCCGGCAGTTTTTCGGCGAGCCGGGCGAGGCCAAGTTCGTGACCGCCCAACTGCACCAGCAAATGCACCATCACCGCAACCGCCGACGAGTCGGCCCCGCCGCTGAGCGAGACGACCAGTTGGCGGGTGTGGCTCTTTCGCAGGTAGTCGAACAGCGCCAGCGGCACCGCCCGTGCGAATTCTTCTTCCTTTTGGTGTTCGCCTGTTTCCCACGCGGGATGTCCCGGTAGGCTCGCTTTGCCGTCGGCGGAACGAATGGTTACCTTTTCGCCGCTGACTTCCGGCCAGCGAAAATCGGCACTGACGGTCGCGCCGCCAACCGCTGCATTCACCAAATCGGACTTTTCGTAGAACGCCGTTCGTGCTCGCCGCGTCGCCGTCACGTCCACCAGCGCCGTCGTGAGCACCCAGTCGGCAAATGAAAACCTCGGGCCGCGGACAAGCATCGAGCCGCCGCTGGCGAGAAGCGTGCCGCCGTCGTAGATCGCCCGGCCCGATTCGTTGCCCAGCAAATTCGCGTAGGCGTAGCTCACGCAAAAGGCCCGCGAACCCTCGAGCACGAACCGCTCGCGGACGTCTTGCTTGGCAAACGCAAAATGGCTCGCACTGGGGTTGAGCAGAATATCGGCCCCACGCTGTGCGAGCCGAGCCCCTGTGCGATCGGCCACCCAGGCATCGCGGCAGATTTCAAACCCGATCCGCACGTCGCCGACGTCGAACAACAGGTCGCCAATCGGAAACGTCTCGCCGCCGATTTCCATCTCGCCAACCTCGCCCGGTTGCCAGCGGCGGAACCAGCGGGGCTCGTAGTGAATGCCGTCGCCCGCCAAGTGCTGCTTCGCCACAACGCCCAACAATCGGCCATCGCAGGCGAACGCCGCCGCGTTGTAGACGGCGCCCTCAAAGAACACCGGCAAACCCAAGCACACGGTCATCCCATGAGTTTCTGGCACGCACTCGACCAACATGTCGAGCGCCGTTTGCTGCACGCCGGGCGCATGAAACATGTCTTCGCAGCCATAGCCGCTCAGGCACAACTCCGGCAGGCACAAGATGCCGACGCCTTCATCGCGCGCCGCGGTGATCGCCGCCAGGATGTGGCGACGATTGGTGTCCCACGCCATCGGCGTCTGGTTCAAAGCGGCGGCGGCCAGGCGGATTCGGTTCAAGACTTACCTTTCAGTGGTTCCGTGATTCAATAGCGCCAGTCGCAGCATGTTGAGCGCCTGCTTTGCCGCTCGAGTGCGAACGATCGCCGGGTGACCCGACAGTGGAAAACCATTGACGCGGACATTCTCGCCGCTTGCTAGCGCGATCTGCAACGTGCCTTCGCTTTCCTGACCCGCGGAGTATTTTACGTCTTTTGGCAGCGCCGCGATGGCGAGACCGTAGTCTGCGGCAGTCCGCTCGCGGATCACTCGAGCCATCGCTTCCGCCGCGGCGGCGCTGGCTGGCTCGGCGTCCTTGATTCCTAGTAGTGCTGCGAGCGACTCGGCTTCGTGCAGCACCACGCCGCCCTGGAGCGTGCTGCTGTCCGAGTCGGCATCGGCCAGCCAATGGTCCACGAGCCCGTCGGTCGCACACTCGGCGACGGCCACCGTCTCGCGTCGCTCGTTTAGAAGACGCACCACCGCGTGCTGAAGTTCATCCTCTTCCTCGCCGAACACCAGCACGCCCAGCAGCTCGCGAATCTGTGCTTCGGTTGGCGCGATCAATTTGCGACACGCCGCTTCGTCCGGGCCGCTGGCGGTGATCCGCAGTGTGATCGTCGTGTCGCTTACGGTGATGCCGACGCGGGGTTCGCGGCCGCGGCGGATCATGTCCGGCAGCATCGCTTCGAGTTTGCTCTCGCCCGCGCCAAAGCACTTGATCCGCCGGTGCATGGTCACGCGACGGTTGGTCTGCATCGACAGAATCGCCGGCGCGACCGTCTCGCGCCACATCGCAAACAGCTCCGCCGGCACACCAGGCAGGGCGAACAGCCGGCACGGCTGGCAACACTCCCGCCGGACTGTCATATCGATGCCGGGAGCCGTACCGTGCGGGTTGGCGACCGGAGAGCTGCCGCGCGGGAACATCGCCTGCACGACGTTTCGCTCGGGCATCGAGCTGTAGCCGCGACGGGCGAAGAGCGAGCGAATGTGTGCGAGCGATGCCTCATCCTGCACTAACTCGACGCCCGTCGCCGCGGCGATCGCCTCGCGCGTGAGATCGTCCGCCGTTGGCCCCAACCCGCCCGTGCACACCACCAAGTCCGCCCGATCGATGGCCGCGCGAAATACGGCCACGTTGGCGTCGAGGTCGTCGCCGACCGTGGTGTGAAAAATCACGTCGACGCCGAGCTCGGTGAGCCGCTCGGCGAGCCATTGGCTATTGGTGTCGAGCCGCTGCCCGGTCGAGAGCTCGTCGCCAATCGCAATAATCTCAGCACGCATGGGGGGAATTGAGCGGTCGAGTATCGGGTGGTCATTTAGCCGCGTCGCTGTTTTGTCGGAGACGAACAAGACAGGCGACGCGCGGCCGAACGCGAAAACTACCCCCATTCTCCCCCGCCGCAGCCCCTTCGCCCAGGGCCCCGGATTTCGACTAAAATGGAGGGAAACGAAACATTGTCGCGGCGCTTCTACCGCGGTTCGGGGTTCAATTCACATGGCAAATCGCACACTTAGCCGACGACTGGCGCTCCTCGTGGCGGCACTGCTGGTTGCCACCCTGGCTTCACTTCCGGACCACGCGGTCGGCCAGGGCAACGACAATCGCCCCGGTCGCGGGCGGCGTCGCGACCGCGAGTCCGACGACAACAACCGCCCAGCGGAAGCTCGTCCCGCCGCGCCTGCTCCGGCGGCCGCTCCGTCTGCGACCAGCTTCGGCACCGTCTCCGAGATTGAGCGAATCCGCAAGTTCGCCACCGACACCATCAAAAAGCACGACAAGGATGGCAACGGCATCCTCGAAGGGGACGAGCTGAAGGATCTGGGAGCATCGAGCCGCGCCGAGACGAGCGGCGACGGGA
>JANNTD010000313.1:0-5876 GCA_031403315.1 Planctomycetota bacterium | reverse complement strand
CTGGCGCTGGCCGACTGCGTCTCCTGGGGTGCTGGCGGGAGTGGATCGGCGGCGGGTTTCTGATCGGCATTGGCCAGGCAATAGAGTGCTCGCGAGGTCGGGAGGAAGATGCGGCCGTGCGAGACGGCGGGTGAGCCGTCGCATTGGTCCTCGGGCAGCCGCAGTTGGTGGACGACTTCGACGCCGTCGTCGGTAGGCTTCAAGATGTACCAGCGGCCTTCGTTAGTGCAGATGTAAAGTTTGCCGTCGGCCACGAGCGGCGTGCTCCGCATGCTGGTGCCGAGCGCCTTGCGGGCGATGAACTCGCCAGACTTGACCTCATAGACATAGAGCTTGGCCCGGTCGTCGACAAAGTAGACGCGATCGTCAAGGATCACGGGCGAGGACTTGCCGGCCATCACCTGCAGCTCTTGCCAAAGCTCGGTGCCGGTGAGGTCGCCCAACTTGCTGCCGTCGAGCGCGAGGACCGCGCCCATCGAATTGCCGAACTTGTTCTCTTCGCTGTGACTGACGTAAACGCGGCCGTCGGGCGTCACCAGCGGCGAGACATTGATGCCCGCGCCGGACAATGGATAGTGCCAGAGCGGCTTGCCGGTTCGCGGCTGGAGGGCCCAAACCTCTCCGTCCCCCGAAGCGAAGACCAGCGCCGCTTGGCCGTCGATGACGGCAACGGTCGGTGTACTATAAGTGGTGTCGTAGGGGCTGATGCCGGTGCCGTTGAGCCAGCGGAGCTCCCCGGTCTTTTTGTCGAAACACATGAAGCGATGGGCCGGGCGAGCGAGGCCGCCCCACTGCGGGGTATCGCCCCAGCCGACGAACACGGCACTGATCAGCAGCGAGTCCTCAAACACGACCGGTACATTGGTCCGTCCGCCGTAGGTCGAGATCAATCCGAACTCTTCGTGCAAGCTGCGATCCCAGATGACTTTGCCGGTTTTGCCGTCGAGGCAGCAGAAGTAGCCGCACACTCCTTGGACGTAGACGTTGCCCGTCTCCGGGTCGACGGCCGGGCAGGACCAGCCGATCCGCTCGTCGGGCACGTCGGTCAGATACATGTTGAAGCGGTGTTGCCAGAGCGTCTCGCCGGTGGCGGCGTCGACGCACACGACCTTCTCGCCTTCCTCCTCGGTGGCGGGCTTGTCCCGGACGATGGTGTAGAGCCGGTCCTGGAACACAACGGGCGACGATCGGCCGCCCAAGTCTTTGCGGATCCACAGCAAGTTGCTGCCTGCACCGCCTTCGGGATCCCAGCTCTCGACGAGTCCCTTCTCGGTGGAGACACGGTTCTGCTGGGGGCCCCGCCAATTGGGCCAGTCCATGGGATCGGGTTCGGCGGCGTTGGCGTTGAAGACTGTGGCAACTGAGGCGATTGCCAGCACTGTCCCCAAAAGTGAGCAATGGCCGAAAATCGTGCAGCGGCCGAAAAACGACGTGAAACAGTGGGGCATGCCGTTCATGGAGGATCACCTGTCGGACGGAAAACCGGGGAAAACCCACTTGGCGGGAGGCTGAGCGGAGGGCTGCGAATGGAGAGTCGACCCAGCCGTTACAGTTTACGAAGTGAGGTGAGTTTGGTTCGCGTTTTCTGGCGTTCGCGGGCCGTTCGGAAGCCAAGACCCATTCGCTGTGGGAGTGGTGGCCGCACGGCAGGGTCGCTGGTCCGTGCCTGCTAGATAAACTCTACCGACAGGATACCAGAGTTTTGGTCGGTGAACCACGTCCGGAAGGGCTCACAACCGACACGACCGGAAGTGTTTCGCCACGTGTCGCGGAGTGCAAAGTCACCTTAACAGTCGCCCGTGGCCCCGCGCCAAAAAATTCTTCCGCTCGGTTCGAAGCGTGGTCGATACGAGGGATGTCGCATGCAAAGCACCCGCGTGCCTATTGCGGCAAGAAGTCTGCGCGTCAGCAAACCGGCCCGGACTAAATCGAGCCATGGATTGGCTTGACTGGTTGGTTGACGCCCTACCTTGGAACCCCTCCAGCACGTCCCGCCTGATTCCGACTCCCGGCACTTTTAAGTGCCCCTTACGCCGGTCAGAGAAATCGGCTCGGAGTAGTCAAGCATCCGTCTACACGACCGGACAGAAGTCCGACGTGGGGCGGCATCGCGCGTTGCCGGAAGTCGGCACAGATTCCGCTTGGGGGAATTCCACAAATAGGAGACGATGTTCGATGAAGTGGAACTTTTTGGGAGCGCTCATGATGAGCATCGCCCTTGCAAGCCCAAGTTTTGCGACTTGTGGTTTGCTGGACAAGATGCTCGGTGGCGGCTGCGGATGCGGCTGTGAAGCCAGCTGTAGCTGCTGTGAGAAGTCGTGCTGCTGCGAGGAAGCGTCCTGCGGCTGCGAAGACAGTTGCTGCTCGAGCTGCGGATGCGGCGGCGGCGGTTGCTGCTTGGACAAGCTGATGGGCTGCCTCGGTGGCCACGGTGGCTGCGGCTGCTGCGAAGCCAGCTGCTGCGCCGAAGAGTCGAGCTGCTGCTGCGAAGAAGCCTCGTGCGGCTGCGAAGATAGCTGCTGCTCGAGCTGTGGTTGCGGCAAGCGCTGCGGCCTCTTGGACGGCCTCTGCGGCATGTTCAAGGGTCACGGCGGCTGCGGCTGCTGCGAAGCCAGCTGCTGTGCGGAAGAGTCGAGCTGCTGCTGCGAAGAAGCCTCGTGCGGCTGCGAAGATAGCTGCTGCTCGAGCTGTGGTTGCGGAAATCGTTGTGGCCTCTTGAGCGGCCTCTGCGGAATGTTCCGTGGTCACGGCGGCTGTGGCTGCTGCGAAGCCAGCTGCTGCTGCGAAGCTTCCTGCGGCTGTGCCTCGTCGAGCTGCGGTTGCGAGGGTGGCGATGATAGCGCCCCCGCTGAGGAAGCCGCGCCGGAAGAGAATGCTTCGGCTCGGATGGTTCCGCCGTTGCCGATGGCTGATCCGAATGCCTCGGTCAGCCGCGAGCGCGACGTCGTCCGCACCAGCTTCACCCGCTAACTGCGTGTGAATCGAGCGGATCGCTGTGGATAGTTACAGCCTGCCTCGGACAGTCCGTCCGAGGCAGGCTTTTTTTTGTGCTAGCGTTCGGCAAGCGAATCGCCGCCAAGAAACTGTGGGCTGAGCGCGTGCGTACCCAGTACCAAGTACTTCGTACCGTGGGTCGAGTCTCACGAGACCCACCAATTCCAATGTCGCGTATCGGCTTACTCTTGGTCGCAGGATTGGCGGTCGCCGCCGGTGACTCGGCATTCGCTCAAACTGCACACCCTCCAACGCCCCCTGCAGCCACCACCGTCTCGCCGGTTGCGACGGCCCAGATCGTGGCACGGATGATTGCCGACGCGATTCCCCGCGACTACGATCGCACCAAAGACTGGGGACGCACCAAACGGATCACCACCGGGCTGCGCAGCAGCGGCAACTTCTTCGAGTTCGACGTCCATCGTAAGAAGTCCGACGTCAATCACGGCGTCTGGAAGCACTACCGGGCGAGCCTGGTCGAGCCCGAGACGAATCTGCTCGTGCGGATCGACGACTTGCGGAGCCTCGCCGCCGGCCAGATCGCGTTCACGTTGTTCGTCACGACCAAACTCCACGGCTGGGGTCGGGCCAAGGTCTACGACCACGGCATCCACTTGATCGCGCTGGAGGCCGAAGCGGACGCCAAGGTCAGCCTCTGGCTCGATTGCGAAATCACGCTCACAGCGGCCCCGGCCTCGTTCCTCACCGGCATCGCCGTCCGGCCACAGGTCACGGCGGCACGCATGTCGCTCGACGAGTTTCGGCTCACGCGCGTGAGCGACGTCCGCGGGCCAATCGTGCACGAATTGGGCGACGGCCTGCGGCACTTGATCGAGGACGAACTCAATGGGCCGAAGCTGGCTGGGAAACTCAACCATTCGATCGAGAAGCGGCGCGATCGGCTGGTGTTCACGCCGGAGATGCTGCTGGGAACAGAGCGCGGAGCAAGCTCCGCCGCTAAGTGAAGCGCCCGCTACGACGCCGCTACGATGCCATCGTGGCTTTGATGGCGATGAATTGCTCTTGCGGCAGGATCATGTTGCGAATCCGCAGGCCGAATTTGTCGCCCACTTTCACGACTTCGCCCGCCGCGATCGGCTGGTCGCACACCACGAGGTCCAGCAGTTCGTCGCACGATTTATCGAACTTGATAATCGCACCCGGCACCAGCTCGCGGATTTCTTGGACGGAAAGCTTTTGGCCGGCCAGATTCACGGAGACGGGCACCTGGACCTTGAGGAAGCTGCGAGCGTAGCGCGGCAAGCGGGCGAGGTCGTCCCAGGAATCTTCTTCGCCAGGCGTCGGGCCGGCGTCCGCGGGTGCTCGTTGCGGCGCAGCGGCGGCGGGTGCCGGCTTGGGCAGTAGTTCGCTGTGCTTCGTCACTGGCCAGAGAAAGCTAAGTTGGCCTTCTTTCTCGGAGTGTCTAAGCGTGATCGGCACCAACGGTGCGCCGGACGCCAATTCGGCCCGCTCGAGCGTCGCGGCCAATTGCTCGAGCGGCACGATATGGTATTCGTCGGCGATGTGCGATGCCGGCAACAGCAGCAAGCTCAGCTCTTGGGCGAGCGTACTCAGCTTGCTTGTGCCCGTGGGGTCGGGCTGGCGATACCAGGCGGGCAAGAGGCCGCACGACTCGGGGAACACCGCCACCGCACTCGTATTCGCACACTTGAAGATCACAGCCAGGCCCGCGCCATCGAAGCCCTCGGGCAATTGCTGGGTGTCGTAGGTCGTCGCCTCGTTGATCGTGACGCCGATCAACTGCCCGTCGAAGGCCCGCGTCAGCGCGGCGACGATCTCGTCGGCCGATGCCCGGCAGGCCATGACGACGTCGCTCACGATATCGGGCGTTAGGGCTGCCATTTGCGAGCTGTGGCGGATGGATTTCGAGCGGCCCCGCGCCCGCGGCGCGGAGAGGCATATGCGTTATCGGCCAGAACGACCGTTAAACTTGCCGCAGACTCCCTCGAACGTGCCAGCAACAGCCGAACCTGGGACGGCGGGATGCGATCTCGTATAATTGCATATCGAATTCGAATGCTGGCAATGCTTCCAAGGAGGGAGGGCGAGGCTCCTGGAGAACATACATGACGACCGCCACGCTGACGCCGACGCCCGCCTACGAGCTTCAGCCGTATAAGTCGCTGGAGAATGCTGCGCTCGCGGCGCGGATTCAGCGGATCCGCGATGCGATGGGATCGCGGCTATTGATCCTGGGGCACCATTACCAACAGAACGAGGTGATCGCGCAGGCCGACCTGACGGGCGACAGCTACCGGCTAAGCCAGCTCGCGGCCGAGAACCGCGATTGCCGCGCGATCGCTTTTTGCGGTGTCCATTTCATGGCCGAGACGGCCGACATCCTGGCCAATCGGCCGGAGAAGCTCGCCGAACGCGGCGGCGAACGCGTGCCGGTGATCCTGCCCGATCTGGCGGCCGGCTGTTCGATGGCCGACATGGCGGGGCTCGCCCAAATTGAAGACGCCTGGGATCAGCTCGGCGAGGTGATCGACACGGAAGACCTCACGCCGGTCACGTACATTAATTCGGCCGCGAGTTTGAAGGCGTTCGTCGGACGACATGGCGGGATCGTCTGCACTTCGTCGAATGCGCAGGCGGCGATCGAGTGGTCGTTCGCTCGCGCAAATCGCGTGATGTTCTTCCCGGATCAGCACCTGGGCCGCAACACGGCGTCGGGCATGGGCATCACGCTCGACCAGATGCCGGTCTGGGATCCGTACGCCGATGCACTCGGCGGGAGTACTGCTGAGCAACTCGAGCGCAGCAAAGTCATTCTCTGGAAAGGCCACTGCAGCGTCCACCAGATGTTCCGGCCCGAACACGTCCGGCTCGCGCGCGAGAAGCACCCGGGGATCAAGATC
>JANNTD010000312.1:0-9142 GCA_031403315.1 Planctomycetota bacterium | reverse complement strand
GCCGGACGCTCGTCGTGCCGAAGTCGACCCGCGCCGGCTAGCCGCTGGGAAATTGCCGGCAGTACTCGTAGAGTGCCATCGTCGCCGCCGTCGCCACGTTGTAGCTGAACGGCATCCCCCACACCGGGATTTCGACCACTTCATCGAGCTGCGCGAGAATGTCCTCGGTGAGACCGGTCCGTTCGTTGCCGATCACCAGCGCCGTGCGGCGGGCGAACGCAAAGGTGTGCAGGTTCCGCGAGTTGGTCGTCTGCTCGAGGCCGACGAGCCGATAGCCGCCGTCGCGGAGCTTGTCGAGCACCGGTCCAAGGGTGCGATGGATCTCGATCTCGACGGCGTCGGCTCCGTCGCGGGCAATTTTGCGGTCGAGCTTCGCCGATCCGGTGCATAGGATCCGCTCGACGCCGCAACAGCCGGCGGCCCGGGCGATCCGCGAGAGGTTGATGTTGCTCCGCATGGGGGCGCAGACGAGCAACAACTCCCGCGGGCGGTCAAGCGGTGTGGGCGGTTTGTGGCGTTGGTGTTCGAAATCGGGCATGGATTCACCGAGCGGCAACCCTTGATTGTCGACAGTCGCCACCCACCAAGCAAGCGCCGTCGCCAATTTGTGGTTGGTCAACCGCACGAATCGTCGCTAAGCTATTTTGATGTCGAATCGCGCCTGGTTTCCGCTGTTGATGATTGTGCTGGCGCTCGGCGCGGTCGCTTGGGCGGTGCTGCGGGTGCGGTTGCCGCCGGCGGATTTTACGTTCGTCAACGAGACGGAAATCAAGTCGCTCGATTGGGCCTTCGTGACCGGCATTCCAGAGCACCGCATCATCGGCAGCGTCTTCGAGGGTCTCACGCGGCTCGACGCCAAAACGCTCGAGCCGCTGCCGGGCGTCGCCGAAAGCTGGGACATTTCCGACGACAAGAAGACTTACACGTTCCATCTTCGCAAGGATGCCAAGTGGTCGAACGGCGAGCCGGTGACCGCGCACGATTTCATGTACTCGTTGCGGCGATTCCTCGATCCGCAGACGGCGGCTGAATATGCCTATCAGGCCTGGTATCTCGTCAATGCACGACGCTACAGCCAAGGCGGAAAGGGCATCGCGCCCGGCGATGCCGTGGAAATCGAATTGAACGAGCGGCCTGCGGGCGCTTTGCCGTTTGCCCGCGGCGAAGTGTTGCACGGACGGCTCGTGCGGATCGACGGTGAGGAGAAGGAGCGAGTGTTCGTCGTTGAGATCGACGGTAAAGAAAGACAATTTCGCGCCGGTGTAAAAGGCGATGACGCCGCCGGCATCGAGCCCTGCAAACAAGTGCTGTTGGATTTCCGCGAAGTCGGCGCCAAAGCGCTCAACGACTACACGATCGAAATGAAGCTCGAGAATCCCACGCCGTTCTGGCTCGAGTTGCTGGCCTACCACGCGCTATTGCCGATGAACCAAGCCTGCCTCGAAACCTACGGCTCGCCCGACTGGACGTACGCCGAGAACATGGTCACCAACGGCCCCTACAAGGTCGCCTTCCGCCGCATCCGCGACCGCGTCCGGCTCGTCAAGAACGAACACTATTGGGACCGGGACCGAGTCAAGCTCAACGTCATCGACGCCCTGGCCATCACGTCGCAAGTGACGATGTTCAACCTCTTCGCCACGGACAAGGTCGACTGGATCACTGACCTGCCAGCGGTCGTGCTCCGCGAATTGATCAAGAGCGGCAAGGCCCGCGACGAGCTTGATCCCAAGCCCTACCTCGGCACTTATTACTATTTGCTCAACACGAAGCGCAAGCCACTCGACGACATTCGCGTCCGTCGCGCGCTGGCGCTCGGGCTCGACCGCGAGGAGATCACCCGCACCGCCACCGGCGCCGGAGAAGTCCCGGCCTACAGTCTGGTGCCGCTCGGCATCCCCGGCTACACACCGGACAAATTCGGCGAGGAAAACGTGAAAGAGGCCCAGCGGCTCCTGGCCGAAGCGGGTTACCCCAACGGCCGGGGCTTTCCGAAGCTCGAGATCCTCTATAACACGCACCAGGCCCACCAGACGATCGCCCAGCTCGTCCGCAAACAATGGGAGAAGAACCTCGGCATCACCGCTTCGACGCGGAACGAGGAGTGGGGCTCGTACCAAACAAGTATCCGGCAGTTTGAATTCGACGTCGCCCGCCGCGCCTGGATCGCCGACTACATCGATCCCAATTCGCACCTCGACATCATGGTCACCGACGGCGAGAACAACAACACCGGCTGGTCGAACCCGGAATACGACCGCTTGATCGCCGCCGCTCGCGCCGAGCCGGATGAAGCGAAGCGCTTCGAACTGTTCCACCAGGCGGAGCGGATTCTCATGGATGAGCTGCCGATCATTCCGATCTACTACTACGTCGACAAAAACATGATCAAGACGGACGTCCGCGGCCTCTACCGCAATCCGCTCGACCAACACCCGCTCTCCGCGATCTACATCGACGAAGCGCAAACAGACCCCAATACATCTCCCAGCGACGACGCCGCGAAATAGGAAGTCACCGTGCTCAAGTTCATCGTCGAACGGCTTCTGTGGATGCTCATCACGCTGTGGGTCGTGTTTACATTGTCGTTCTTTCTGATGCGATCCGTGCCCGGCGGGCCGTTCGACAGCGATCGGCGACTCGAGCCGGAAATTCTCGAAAATATCAACCGCCGCTACCACCTCGACGAACCGCTCTACCAGCAATACTTCCGTGAATTGGGAAACGTCTTTTTGCGGTTCGACCTCGGTTACAGCTACAAGCTCGGGGACTACACGGTGAACCGCGTGATCGCCGAAGGACTGCCCGTTTCGGCCGCGCTCGGCATCCTGGCACTGGCGTTCGCGCTGGTACTGGGGTTGGCCGCTGGCATCACGTCGGCGGTGCGGCGCGGGTCGATTGCCGATCTCACGCTGATGTCGCTGGCGACGGTTGGTATCGCGCTACCAAACTTCGTGATCGCGGGCGTCTCGATCATTCTGTTCGTATTCTTGATCCCGATTTTTCCAGCCGCGGGCTGGGGTTCGTTCGATCAATTGATCCTGCCGGCCCTTTGCCTCGGTGCACCCCATGCGGCCGACGTGGCCCGCATCACGCGGACCAGCATGCTCGATGTGTTGTCGCAGGACCACATCCGCACCGCCCGGGCCAAGGGGCTCAGCCCCTTCCGCGTCGTGTGGGGACACTCGCTGCCAGGCGCGCTCTTGCCCGTGGTTTCGTATCTCGGCCCCGCCACGGCCTACGTCCTCACTGGCTCGCTGGTGATCGAACAAATCTTCGCTATCCCCGGCTTGGGCTCCCACTTCGTCGAGGCCGCGCTGCAACGCGACTACACGCTGGCAATGGGTTGCGTGCTGCTCTACACCGTAATCCTGTTCACGATGAACATGCTGGTCGATCTGTCGTATTCGTTCCTCGACCCGCGCGTGGAGCTGGACTAGATGTCCGATATACCAGCATCGATGAAACCCGGCCAAGGCGCGTCGCTCGTTGGCGTCTCACTCGGACAAGATGCGTGGCGGCAGCTGCGTAAGAGCCGTGTGGCGATGCTCTGCCTGGGTTTGCTGGTGGCGATTTTTCTGTCGGCATTTTTCACGCCGCTCTTACCATTCCAGCCGCCCGACGAGATCAGCACCGCGCGGCAATACGCTCCGCCGCAGCTCACGCCGCTCTGGGAGAAAACGTTCGACCTCGATTGGCAGGCGATCCAACAAGCGGACAAACTGCCGAGTCGCTCGAGCGGCGACTTCGATGCCGCGGTCCAGCGGCCCTACCGCGACGCCGGCTTCCCCGAGCTCACCAAGCTCAGCCGCGCGATGGTTCGCGCCCGCCACAGCCTCTTCGGCCAGTGGCAACTCACTTCGATCTGCGGCCGCGACGAATTGGGACGCGATCTGCTGTCGCGCGTGTTCTGGGGCGCGCGAATCTCGCTCGTCGTCGGACTCGTGGCGGCGGCCGTGTCGCTTGTGATCGGCGTCACCTACGGCTCGATCGCCGGCTACGTCGGCGGCACCGTCGACAAGGCGATGATGCGGCTGGTCGACGTGCTGTATTCCGTCCCATTCATCTTCATCGTGATCTTCCTGCTCACGATTCTCGGCCAGGAAGACGTGAAGCTCTGGCTCGCCAACCATGGCATCGACCGGATCACGATTTTCTACCTGGTCGTCGGCGCGGTCTATTGGCTCACGATGGCCCGAGTGGTCCGCGGACAGGTGATCTCGCTCAAGACGGAACCGTTCGTCGAGGCGGCCCGGGCGATGGGACTGACTCAATCACGGATCATCGCCCGGCACATCTTTCCGAATCTCGTCGGCATCGTGATCGTGTATCTCACGCTCACCATCCCCCGCGTGATGCTGTTCGAGGCGTTTTTGTCGTTCCTGGGCCTGGGTGTCGAGCCGCCCGACGTGTCCTGGGGCTTGCTCGCGAACGAGGGCATCAAGGTCATCACGCCGGTGAAAATCTATTGGTGGCTGATCGTGTTCCCCAGCCTGGCTCTGGGCATCACGCTCTTTGCGCTCAACTTCCTCGGCGACAGGCTGCGCGATGCGCTCGATCCGAAATTAAAGGGACGGTGACGCAATTCCCTACATCGTTATTTCGGTGTCGTTAGGATGCCCGTGATGAACCAGGCGATGACCCAATACAGCAAGCTACTGAAAATCACCGCTCCGCCGAGCGACGCGCCAAAATAGTCGCGCGTCAGGACCAGCGCCGGCGGCTCGGCGCTCTTCGGTATGCGGCGCTGCACGGGCACCGGCCGGCCTTGATCCGCGCGCACGTCTTCACGCCACGCCTCCCAGGCGGCGGTCGACTCGGGCTTCGTGAGCTCGGCCTGGGCCCAGTCGCGCGCCGAAAAGAGCGACCACACGACGGCCACCATAAGTGCCGTGTAGCCAACACCCCATAGCCACAACCAGCGACCAAATCGTCCGGATGCACTCATCGCACTCATTCTCCGCTGGCCGAGGCATTCTGCGGCGCGAGTAAATCCAGCGCCACGGCGGTCATCGCCGGCACACTCACGCGGAGCGACGCCTCCGCATTCGGATAATAGAGCGGCGAGTGGAGCGACGGCGGCGATTCGCCTTTTTTCGTCGCCGCGTCGAGCCGCGATTGGTCGACCGTCCCCAACCGAAACATGCAGATCGGCACGCCCGCCAGGCCATACTGGCTGAAATCCTCGCCTCCCATCGACAGCTTCGCTTCGGCAATATTGTCGTCGCCGAGCACCTTCTTGATCGACGTCACGACGCGAGCCGTCAGCTCCGGATCGTTAAACACCGCCGGCGTGCCTTCGGAAACCTCGACCACCGGTTCCGGCCCTCCCGCGCTGGCGGCCGCGGCCGACGCTTTGCGACGAATCGCGTCGAGCAGTTTTTTGCGGACCTCCGGCGTATAGCTGCGAACTGTGATCTGAAGCTTGCATTCGTCGCCGATGATGTTGTGTTTGCTGCCGCCGTGGATCGAGCCGACCGTGATCACCGCCGGATCGATCGGTTTCATCTCGCGGCTGACAATGGTTTGCAAATCGAGCACCAACCGAGCGGCGATCACGATCGGATCGATTGTCGTGTCGGGCGCGGCCCCGTGCCCGCCGCGGCCCTTGACCGTGATGTCGACGCTGTCGACGTTGGCCTGCGCGTAGCCGGCGCGGTATTCAATCTTCCCGGGCGGCATGTCGGACGCCACGTGCAACGCCACCGCGTAGTCGGGGCGCGGAAAACGGTGGAACAATCCATCGTCGAGCATCGCTCGGGCCCCTGCCCCGCGTTCTTCCGCCGGCTGGCCTATGGCCACCAGCGTGCCAGACCACGCCTCGCGATGACTCGCCAGATTGCGGGCAACGGCCACCAGATTCGTGATGTGCAAATCGTGCCCACAGGCATGCATCACACCGACCGTCGCGCCACGATCGTCCTTCGTGCGGACCTGCGAGGCGTACGGCAAGCCGGTCTCCTCAAGCACCGGCAGCGCGTCGAGATCGGTCCGCAGCATGAGCGTCTTGCCCGGCCCGTTCTCCAGCACACCCACGACGCCATAGCCGCCAACGCCCGTCGTCACCGTGAGCCCGGCCGACTTCAACTCGGCGGCGAATCGCGCGGCCGTTTCTTTCTCCTGGAGCGAGAGTTCCGGTGTCTGGTGCAAATGGTGGTACAACTCGATGAGCGATGCGAGGTTTGCTTCCACCCACTCATCAGCACCCGCCGGCGACTCGGCCGCTGCCGCGCGACACAAAGTCGCAGCACTAACTGCCACCAACACTACCAAAACTACCCGCCTTAACATGCCGGCCAGAAATCGCTTGCAATTGAAACCCGGCAGTAGTATCCTTCGCGTATTCATATCTCCCCTCTCTCATTGAGCCCGCGCTGGCATTCATCTGTGCCAGCCGGGCTCTTTTAATTGTAGCGTAGGATGGACAATCTTGTCCGTCGCTGCTCGGCTCTCGTCGACGGACAAGATTGTCCATCCTACACGAGCGTCAATAGTTGCGGCAGAATCGCCCGCAGCGCTCGCGAGCGGTGGCTGAGCATTCGCTTCACCGCTGGGCCGAGTTCGCCGAACGTGCGGTGATACTCGACCACTTCAAAATACGGGTCGTAGCCGAAGCCATTGGTGCCGGCCGACTCCAAGCGAATCCGCCCGCGACAAGTGTCGTGGCTCTCCGCCCGCACCGCGCCCGTCGGGTCGGCCACCGTCACGTGGCAGACGTAGCGGGCAGTGCGGCGCTCCAACGGCAAGTCGCCGAGCTGCTCGAGCAGGTGGCGATTGTTGTCCGCGTCGGTCGCATTCGGCCCGGCGAAACGCGCCGAATAGATGCCCGGCGCCCTGCCGAGCGCGTCGACTTCGAGGCCGCTATCGTCCGCCAGCACCCACCGCCCGAGATTCTGTGCCTGTTTCGTAGCCTTGAGCGCCGCATTGGCCGCAAACGAGTCACCGTCTTCGACGACCTCGATCGCCCCCGACACGCCATCCAGCGTGACCACGCAAAAGCCCCACGGCGCGAGCAGCTCCGAAAGCTCGAGGCCCTTCTTACGATTGTGGGTGCCGATTACAAGATCGCGGATGTTCGCAGTCGAGTTCATCCGAGACAAGATACAGGATCGAGGATGCCGGATGGAGGGGGCAGGGAAGAACTCGGTTGCAGCGTCCCTGCATCCCGCATCCCGTATCCTCAATCCTACCCTCCCACATACGCCCCCGAGACGCTCCGCTTCGGCACCTCGATCGCGTGGGGATAGATGTCGATTGGAATGATCCGCTCGACCCGTTTGCCGCTCATGATCTTCACGTGCTTGGGATTCATGCCCGCGGCAACTTGGCCGTCATGGCTGTTGAGCATTTGGGTGAACTGTAGTTTCAATTCCGCCGCTTGTCGCTGCTGGCGGATATCGTCGCCAGTGAGTGGATCGGCTGGCGTGTTATACGACGCACCGAACGTCACGATGATCTTTTGCACTTCGGGCGTCGGCGTCAGTTGGCCATTGGCGAGCCGTTCCGCGACCTGGTCAAACGAACCGATCGTCACGATGCTCTCGGTGCGGTCGTGGAATTCGTACGCTTCGTAACCGTTCTTCCGCAACTCCTCGGCAAGTAGATGCGCGTTTTCAGCCGCCTCGACGAGCGGTTCGTCCTTGTCCTTGGCCCACATCCAGCCGACGCCGCCGGTTTCCTTGGGCTTCGAATCGCCCGACTGCAACACCGCCTTGCCGCTGAATGTGGCGACCTGCACCGTGTAGCGTCCCGGGCAATCGAGCAGACCGTGATCCACGCCCTGGTTCATCTTGGCGATAAAATCGTCGACCCCCTTGGGCACGAAGTACTCGCGCGGCAAGAGCGGATTGCGCGTGAAGAACGCCCGGCCCATCGGCCCGCGTTCGCGGCGACCGCTCAATTTGCTCACCACGTTGGTCGAGAATTGTCGCACTTCGTCCATCGGCGAGTCGGCGGTCTCGCCTTCCAGAACCTGCGAGGGTAACGTCTTGATGCGTTCCAGTGTTTTCTGCGCCAGCGGGTCCTCGATCGACGGAAAATCGCCGACCAGCACGGCAAATTCGTGCGCCTGCTCCTGTTGATAGCGGGTTCGCAGCGGCGCGCCGTAGTTGTCCAGCCCGCGGCCGGAGTTCTTGCCGTCCGAGTGGTCGAAGGTGCGATCCTGCACGTAGGCGGTGAGCCGGTGACGAGTACGCAGTTCGTCGGCTAGTGCCGCGGCGTTTTCCGCCGCGTGGTCGCCGTCAAGCGACGCGACCATGATCAACCAGGGGCCCTTTTCCTGCGTTAATTGCGTGTCGCCCTGCGGCACTTCTTCAACGTAGGAAGCCGGCACGAGGTGCTTCCAGATTTGTGCCGACGCGGGCTCGACGTGCGAGTACCCCGCGAGCCAAACGAAGGCCAAAACCGTACCGGCAATTCGAGTGCACATTGACTCTCTCCGCGAACACCTTCGGGAAATGGGGACTCGGCGACGCCGGCATGGACCGGCCGCGAAGCCCGGGAAAACAAGGGCCGAATCGTAGCAATTGCCCACCCCCGCGGCCAGAGAGAATCGTGCCGGCATTGACTGCTAGGCGGGGAAAATTACGGTAGAATAGAGAAGCGGCTCGAAACCGGCCGGTCTCCGATCGGCCCTTCCCGGCAAGAATCGGTGCACCTCGACGAATGACAGCACGAGCCGCGATCGCACCATCCCGTTGGAGAACGTCATCATGTCCGCTCGGTTGTCTCTAGTTCTTGGCCGGATCGTTTTCTGTGGCGCGATCGTCGCGTCTGCCGTGGGAGTACGCGCTAACTTCGCCACGGCGGATGCGTCGCCGGCGGCGGTTGTGGTGAAACCTGCGGACGAGGAAAAGGCAGAGGTAAAGGCGGAGGACAAATCGGACAAGAAAGCCGAGGAGATGCCTGCGGCCGAAGCGAAGCCAGCGGCGGCCGCTCAAAAAGCGAAACCAGCCGAGCCTGCCAAAGAGGCCAAACCAGCCGCACCTGCGGCGGCAGCCACCGCCGCAGTTGCCGAGAAGAAAGCTCCCGAGCCCAAGCTGAATAAAGTCCGCCTCGCGCAGATCGTCGTGAAAGACGCGCTGCCCGAATCGCTCGGCCAAGCGGGTCCATTTGGCGAGATGCAACTCGACTTGCGCGAAAC
>JANNTD010000311.1:0-3157 GCA_031403315.1 Planctomycetota bacterium | reverse complement strand
GAAATACAAAATCACGACCGTCATGAACACGGTGAGTGAAGTGAGTATCGTCCGGCTCAAGCACTGATTGACGCTGGCGTTGACCATTGTCGCGGTGAGTTTCGGGCTCTTCCCCTTGATCTCGCGCAGCCGGTCGAAGGTGACGATCGTGTCGTTGATCGAATAGCCGATGATCGTCAATAGCGCGGCGACAATCGTGAGACTGATCTGGAACGAATCGATCTGCAGCGACGAGGCCAGCCCCGGCACGGCGTCGACGATGTACTTGCTGATCGCCAGCATGCCGACGGTCACTAGTACGTCGTGCACCAAGGCGACAGCGGCCGCAACGCCATACATCAGCTTGCTGAATCGCACCCACAAGTAGACGACGACTCCAACCAGGCTGAGGGCGAGCGCCTTGAGCGCGTCGAACTTCATGTTGCTGGAGACGCGGCCGCCGATCTTATTCGCCAGCGGAAACATCGCCATCTTCTCGACGTCGTTCTCAAGCCGCGTGAAGACACGCCCGGCGGTGGCCTCGTCGGCCCCGCCCAGCCGCACGCTCCACTTTTGGAGCCGCGCCCCGCTGCCCGGACGGTGGTCGGGGCTACTGGCCGCGACAATGATGCCGTTGAGTCCCTCGGACTCCACGGCACCATTTACCAGCTCCAGGAGCGCATCGTGGCTGATGCCATCGTCGGCTTCGTATCCCGGGCCGTCGTTGACGGTGATCTCCCCTTGGGTACCGGTAAAAGGGCCCTCGCTGAAGGGCGTGAGGGCGCCGATTTCCACCGAATACATCTGCAGCTTGTCGTCGAAGGTGTCGGTGATGACCTGCTTGACGTCGTCGACCGACTGTTCGCTTGTATCGACCGAGAAGCGCGTACCCGATTTGCCGCGCTCGACGACCAACAAGTTCTTGGTGCCCAGCGAGGTGTCGACGAGCGCGTTGCGAACTTCGGCAATCGTCGACTTGTCTTCGGGGTTCAAGGCAAACGTAACCGATGATCCGCCCGTGAAATCGATGTCCAAGATCGACCAACCGCGGCCGACGACGGCCGCCATGCCGATCCCGATCAAGATCAACGACGCTCCGATCGCCGTCCAGCGAACGCGGAGGAAATTGTAGTTCGGATTCGAGAGTACCTTGAGCATGGTGAGTTTCTTGACCCAACCCTGCCGCTCGCAGATCTCGAACATCAACCGCGAGCAGAAGATCGCGGTGTACATGCTCGTGAGGATGCCGAGGATCAACGTGACCGCGAAGCCCTTCACCTGGTCGGTGGCAAACAGATAAAGCGCAACGCCCGAGATGATCGTCGTAATGTTTGAGTCGACGATCGCCGACATGGCGCGGTCGAACCCGTTGCGAATCACCATCCGCAACGCGGCGCCGCCTTTGTACTCCTCGCGCATCCGCTCGAAGATCAGCACGTTGGCATCGACCGACATGCCAATCGTCAGCACCAACCCGGCGAGGCCGGGGAGCGTGAACGCCGCCTTGATCAGCACCATCACCGCGACCACCAGGAGCAGGTTGAAACCCAGCGCCAGGCAAGCCACGAGGCCGGCGAAGTGATAGTAAACCAGCATGAACACGATAATTGCCGCGAGCGACACCAGGATCGCTCGCTTGCCGGACTCGACCGTCGTGGCACCCAGCGTTGGGCTGATAATCTGCTCGCTGATCGGTTCCTTGGAGAGTTCGAGCGGCAACTTGCCTTCCTGCAGGATCGAGACGACGTAGTCGACTTCCTCTTCCCGCATGTTTTGACCGCTGATTTGGCCGCTGCTAGAGATCGTGCTCTCGATGCTCGGGGCCGAGAGCAGCCGCTTGTCGAGCACGATACCCAGATAGCGACGCGCGCCGGTGGCTCGATTTGGCGTGTTCTTGCTCGTGAGTTGCTGGAATCGTCGCGCTCCCTGAGTCTGGAAGGTGAAATTCACGGCCGGACCGCCGCGTTCGTCCACGCCCTTGGAAACCGAACTCAGATAGTCGCCTGTGACGCTCACCGAATCGGGGTCGATCAGGACTAGCGCTTCGGGCGTATCGCCTGCCATCCGTTTGACAATGTTGCGGCCATCATCCTCCTGGTCGACAGGGCCAAATTCATCGGGCGAATAGGCCACCCATTCGGCGACCGTGCGCCCGCCGACGGTGACTTCTTTCTGGTTGGGCGAAAGATCCTGCGCCAGCCGAATGAATTCCCGTTCTTGCGAATTGGGCTGGGTCGGGTCAGCCGTAATCCGGAATTCAAGCTGACCCATCTCGGTGATCCGACGCTTGACGAATTCCAACGCGTCCTGGCCAGTATTGGGAATGATGATCTCGATCGCCGGACCGTATTCGCGGATCGTCACTTCGCGCGTGCCGGTCGGATCGATGCGGCGCTTGAGAATGTCGATCAATTCCTGTTTCTCGAGGCTGGGACCCTGGGCCGTTTCGCCATCGCCCGCAACCGGTTGCTCGGCCAGCTCGTAGATCAGCGTGATGCCGCCCGCCAGATCGGGCCCGAACTTGAATTCGCCGAGCGAAACAATCACGATCGACGCGGCCAACGTGCCCAGCACCAGGCTGATTTTCCAGCCGTAGTCCGGCATCCGCAGCCAGTTTGCAAGCATGTTCCCGACGATCACAGGCAACACAAACAGCCCGACGAGGATCAGGCCGAACATCAGCGGCCGCGAAATCCCTCCGCTGTCGGGTGCGGTCTTGGCGTCTCCGGTCGTGGCCGTCGTTGTATCGCTCGTCTTGGCATCGTCGGTGTTGGGAGTGGCGGCTTCCTCAGACTTTTCCGCTTCAGGCGTCGACTCGACCGCCGGTGACGAAGCTTCCGCCGCGGGCTGCTCCGCGGACGCCGATTCGCTCGGCGCGCTGAGCTCGGCAGGGGTCGCAGTCTTCGTCGCGTCGGTCGCTGGCTCTTGCGCAATTGCGGCCGATAGCGGCGACGCTAACAGGACGGCCAGCAGGGTCGTTCGCAATAGTGTCGTTCGTAGACACGTGCTGCGGCGCGAGCAGCCTGCTTCCGCGCTTGAAGGACAACTTCCGGTTGTGCTCATGTTTATTTCTTGCAATCTACGCCGCACCGCCCGTGGCAATCGTTTGCCATTCGCGCCTGGGTGCGTGCCTGGTTTATTTTGATTTCCCGCCTGACGAGGCCCCGTTCGAGTTGTC